>JAQUQI010000011.1:22082-54080 GCA_028716165.1 Candidatus Omnitrophota bacterium | reverse complement strand
ACGGCGGGTCATCAGTAAGTTTTGAAAGAGGTGGTACCGGCACGGGCATAAAGCTTTTGGCTGTTGACGCGAACAAAAACCTGGACGCGAATTATTCAAACACAAACCTGAAGTTTAAATTTACAGGACTTAATTCAATAACCAATGAGGCCACGTCCGAAATTTCGTATCCAAAAGCCGATCTGACTAACTTTGATACGGCGTATAAGGCGATTGACTTTACTTCCGGTATATCGCAGATTATCACGTTAAAGGCGTATAAAGCAGAGCGTAATAATGTCAGCATTATTGCCTATGACGCTTCATACAGCCCTCTACCTTATATGTGCCCTGAAGGTTTTATGCTTGATGCCGATGTAATTCTTCCCGATAATGCCGCGCACAGGCTGTTTACAATAAGCGGAAATAACCAGACAGGAGCGCTTGAGCAAAGCCTGCCCGAGCCGTGTGTTGTCAAAATCATGGATCAATACGGCAACCCTGTTTCAGGCGTTACCGTTACATTTACCGCCGGAGGAGATAATGGGGCCGGCGTGGAGCCTGTTAATGGAGGCGTCAGCGGCTCCGACGGAAAAGCGTCAGCCTATCTGATATTAGGCGATGCCGCCGGCGCTTATACATTAATGGCCCAGGCGGCCGGGCTTATAGGCGGCCAGCCTTCCACGCCTCAATTCAGCGCGCAGGCAATTGCCCCGCTCGGGATAATTAAGTCAGGCGGAGACGGGCAAACAGGCGTAAAGGTCCTTCAAGCGTTGCAGCCTTTTAAGATTAAAGCCTCTTCAGAAGAAGGCGGCACAGGACAGCCCATTTCCGATATACCAATCACGTTTGAGATTACGTCCAAGCCTTCCGGCCTGGCTGTTGAGCCTTTCCTTACCCAGGATTCGCCCAATCTTACCGATGAAAACGGCGAAGCGCAGGCTGTATTGACATTCGGAGATAAGAAAGGCGTCTATGAGGTAACGGCTACGTCGGATTATGACGGGTCAACGCAGGTATTTATAGTGACGGCAGAGCCTGGCGCGGCCTCGGAATTTGTCCTGACAGGGCCAAGCGATGTTGATGCCGGAGAGGCATCGCAGGAATTCAGCTTAATTATCAAAGACGCGCACGGTAATTCAACGCCTGTTTCTCAAGAAACGGTTTTTGAGCTTACTAATTTTATCATGCCTGCCGGGACAGAGCAGGCAACAGGTAAATTCTATACAGACAGCGGGTGTTCGGATGAATTAACACAGAAGCAGATTACCCTTACTCCCGATGGCGATGCCGACTCTTCCGCGGATGAGGGCTTTAGTTTTTATTATAAAGATGATAAGGCCAATAGCCTGCAGATAGCGGTCTCCTGCGAGTCGGGTGATGCGGGTATTACGGGACAGTCGGAGTCTGTGTTAATGACTGTAGGCCCCGCGGGGCTTGACCATTTTGAGCTTACTTCCGGCGGGACATCATCCGTAAGCGTTACCTGCGGCGAGGAGATTACCCTTACTATAAAAGCGTATGACGCGCTTGACAACCTGAAAACCGACGCGGGCGAAGGGGTATAATCTTTCAAGGAGCAAGCGCCTCTTTGGGCAACCATGAGCCGACTATAAATGGTATTGAAGCGTTCAGCAGTGACCCTGTTGTGCCCGTGACCCTGGCCTTTAACGGGCAGGGCCAGGCATCTGTTACAGCGGTTTTCTATAAAGCGGAAGCAGCCCTTATAAAGGTAACAGCAGGTTCGGCCGTTACATCAGACTCCAGGGCCTTAAGCGTTTTGGCAAAGCATGCCGAGCCCGACCATCTTAAATTTAGCGGCAATATAGCTTCTTCCCAGAAAGCGGGGGTAGAATTCAGCCTGGCGAAAGACCTTTATGTGGTTGATGAATTCGGCAATATCTGCGATGACTTCAATTCTGCCGAAGGTTTTAACCTGTCCATACCTATCACATGGTCATTAGCGCTCGGCGAAGCAAACGGGCCTGAAGGCGATGAGGATAAATTTCATACGGCAAATATACAGTTTGAAAACGGTTCATCGGCCCCTGTTGATATCAAGGCCAAATTATTCAGGGCGCAGGATGTCAGGCTTCTGGCAAGTTACACGGAGCTTAATAACGGCAGAGATGTCGCGTCCAATATCATTACAGTTTCTGCCGGCCAGGCATCCAAGATGAAATTTAGCAGACAGCCTTCAACCTCGTGCATCACCTCGCAGGCTTTGGCGCAGCAACCGGAGGTTTCTGTATGCGATCAATATGGTAATGCCATAAAATCATTTACTGAAAATATAACCCTGTTCGCTTACAGCGATACCGCGGGGGCCCCTGCCGCGCATACTTTAAGCGCGCCCGGCGGGCTTACGGTTGCGGCTGTTGAAGGCGTGGCAATTTTTAGCGGTATCACATATGATTATCCCGGGAATATTTTCTTAAAACCATCGTCAACGGCAACCGGTTTAAGCGCCGATTATTCGTCAATGATAACGTTTACCACGGCGCCAGAGGCCGTTGTATCGGCCGGGACGCTCGGCACGGTGTCCTCAATATCGTCTCTGGCCAATACTATCAGAACTCCTGTGCTTGATTTCAAGATAACCGACGCGGGTTCGGACGGCTTTGATACCAATATAAAGCAGATACTGGTCAAGAGAAATACCGATGTTGACAAGACCGGCGGCTGGTCATCATATATCAAGGAAGCTTATATTGAAGGAGATGACGGAAGTGTCATGATGGCATCGGTTATTGCCTCGGACCAAATGGTATTTCCCACGGCGAACAGCGTGCTTAATAACGGCAGTACGATATTCACGCTTAAAATAATATTAAAGAACCCTCTGCCTTCCCCCGATACTGTGGACGGGAAGGTAATAGGCATTACGATAAATCCTCTTACCGATATTATGCTTGATGCGGTAAGCTCAACGTTTGCCGCGGACACCGCGGCCTATTCAGCCTCGCCCGAAATTGAGGTCACGGCGACAAGTTTTGTCATTACAGGTTCAAGCGCTATGAACGCCGGCTCAAGCCAGTTGCTTACAATCAGGGCTGTTGACAGCTTGAGCAATTTAGACACAGATTATTCAGGGGCATCGCCTAAAGTAGTGTATTTTACCGGCGCCAACTCTATTACTAAGGGCCTTGATACTTTTATTCCGACAGTGACTGTAACCACAGGCGGAACTGCCGGCAGTGCGATAGAGTTTTCAACGAATGAAGATATCAATAATGTCCCCATTGTTTTTACCGGCGGCCAGAACACGTCGCTCGTATCAATAACTCTTTATAAGTCGGAGGTCGCCTATATAAAAGTCTCCGACAGCCAGGCAGGGCTTACTACATCAAACAGCAATGCCCTTGTAGTGAATGTTGCGGGCGGTGAGGCAAACAGCCTGATATGGGATGTCCAGCCCGCGGATGTAGTCGTAGAGGATGCGCTGTGGAGAGAATTCAGCGTGGCGGTATCAGACGCTTATGGGAACACTTCATCCAGCAATACTACGGTATCTCTAACCCCGTCGGACGGTTCCATACCGGAATCCGCCCTAGATAGTGCTGCCGCGCAGGCAGGAGTGGCGGTGTTCTATAATTTTGCCGTGTCCGGCTTAAACGACGGCGAAAAGATAACGCTAACAGCGAGCGCCGATGCCACGGGAGTAAGCGATTCGGAGGTCTCCGCCGAGGTGCAGGTGTTTAAGCTGTATCACATTGTGTATAATGTAAAAGATTATACAAGCGGGACCAATCTTACCGAGTGCACATTAAACTGCACCAAGAACGGCGTTCAGATAGAGGGTTTCCCGAAAACAGGAAACAGCCCGTTTAGCTTTAATCTGCCTTACGGGGAATACGCTTTCACTGTGTCCAAAGAACAGTATGTGGACAAAAACGACACAAAGATAGCAGGTGTTTCAGCCGATTATCTCGACGGGACATATGACGCGAAGATAGCCTGGACAGTCATGGCCACCAGCCTTGTTGAGGCGACGAGTGATTACGGCGTTGAAAGCGCTTTTGTATATGATGAAAGCTCCGATAATCTTTCAATCAGGATGTCGCTTGAAAGAAGGGGTATCGTGATCGCGGGGGACCCTGTCAACAGCCTCGGCACGGCCATTGTCCAGGTATACAATGACAGCATAAGCCCTGCCGTGTGGTATCCCGACATAATATTACCTGAAGCAAATAACGGTATTTATTACAAGGTTTTAAGCAATGTAATTGCCGGCGGAGGAGAGATAGAATTGGCGGCTGGCAGGACATACTATGCCAGGGTAAAGATCAATTACGGCGGTTCAGAAGGCACAAGCAGGACATATGAGGGCGGCGTCACGTTCAGCATTACCGTCAATGAGTCGCTTAAATCGGTTACGACCGCTATACAGGCAGTGACTACAGGTATCGCCACACAGACTGCCGCGATACAGCAAGCGGTCAAAGAAGAGATACAACAGCAGATAGAGGAAGTTATATCGCCTAAGATAAGCGAAGTAAAAGATGAAACAGGCAAAATACTTGCCGCGACAGGCGAGGCGTCCCTGCAGGACAAGCTGACAGAAGTTAAATCTCAAATGGTTGAAGAAGTCCAACCGCATATAAGATCAGGCATATTAAACAGCGAGACAAGCGTGAAGCAGGGCTCGTCTTTGACCGTCCGTTATAGGACTTCGTCGGGCCTTGCGCCTGTCATTAGCATTTACAGCCCGGCGAACGCGCTGTTGGTTTCAGGCAGGGCTATGACGGAGATAGGCTCTACCGGTGTTTATGAATACGAGGTGTCTTTCCTCGCCGTCTGGGGCAGGGGCGACTTTACTATTATATGCTCCGAGCCTGTCCAGGGCACTGTTGACGCTTTGGTTGTGACCGTAAAGGATACCGATATAGAGGACATATCGGGGAGGGTCTCGGTGGTATTAGGCAGTACGTCGGGTATACAGGATCTTAGGACTGTTACCTCGGCGCTGAATGAGCAGTTTACCCAGATAGATAATACTATTTCGTTGATCAATAGGAGTTTAAGCGGCAAGGTTGAAGAGGCAAAGGGAGCTGTAAGCGAATTAGGCGATGTGTTCAAACAGCTTGAGGAGATGAGCGGGACCATCAAAAATCTCGGAGGCACATCAGGTATTAATATAGACAAGATATATGAGGTGTCTGCCGAAAAGAAAGATGATATAGAATATATAAAGAACAAGAGTGAGGAGCTGAAGGCCGCTATGGAATTAAACCAGAAGATGATAGAGAATGTCGCCAAAAAACCGGTTGTCCAAACTTGGTTTGAATATAAATAATCATGTTGCGCGCCAGACGTTTTCCTGATAAGATATTAATGAGGTGTGTTTGATGAACAGTAAAAAGGCCGCTTTTTTATTTTTTATCTTTTGCGTAGTTTTCTGCAACGTTGTCTCCGCCGAGGAAATAGCCCTAAGGCTTATGGCAGTAAATCCGGCCGACTCGGAGCAGAAAGTCCCTGTGAAGGTATATCTGCCTGTTGAAGTAAAACCCGAGGACATAGTCTATAAAGACGACCTGGAGGTGGGCTATGATACCCAGCAGGGAAGTTATTATGTGTTTGGCGAATACCTGCTTGGGCCGAAAGAAGTCCTGGAAAAAGAGATAGAAATAAAGGACGTATGGGTCATTGATTCTGTTGAAATAGCTCTCCTGCACCAGGAAGCAAAAGAGGTTTTCAACGCGCTTAAGGGCACTAATTACGCTGAACATGCCGAGATGCTCTATGCCGGTATTGAGAAAAAACTTAAAGAAGCGGAGATGATGCAGAATCTATCCGATACAAGCCCCGGATATAAGATATCCAATTATCGTAATTGTTTAAGCCTTATCAACTCCGCGAAATCGGACCTTTTGGCGGCAAAGACCATGGTGGCGGAAAACGCGCCCAAGGGGATGGTCAAGTTTACATGGAGGCTTATTGTTTTTGTGGTTATTTTTCTCGGCATCCTTGGGGCCGGGTCTTTTATTGTATGGCAGCGTCAGGCAAAGATTGAGTCCGAACAAAAACCCCAGGAATAATTTCCAACTGAAGTGACCTGTCTGTCATCCAGAGCGGAACCGGCGAGGCCAGAGTAAGCCGCGAAGGATCTGGAAGTGAAATGAGTACTAGATTCCTCGCTTCGCTCGGAATGACAGCGAGGACTCTCGGAATGACAGGCGCACTTTGCCTGTCATCCAGAGCGGAACTGGCGAGGCCAGAGTAAGCCGCGAAGGATCTGGAAGTGAAATGAGTACTAGATTCCTCGCTTCGCTCGGAATGACAGCGAGGACTCTCGGAATGACAGCGAGGACTCTCGGAATGATAAAAGATGCTTATGATTAAAAAACTAAAATATATATTTTTATTAACGGCTTTATGCCTCTTGTCCCTTCCGGTATCAGCCGATGTCTCAAGCGTCCTTTGGAACACGACCAAGACCCAGCATTTTATCATTTATTATCAGGAGGCTTCGCATGATTTTATTTCCAATCTGTCCGCCGCCTCCGAACGCTATTATAACAGCATAGTTGATGAACTTGGGTTCAGGCGCATGGATTTTTGGAGCTGGGACAACCGCGCGCGCATTTATATGTATCCTGATTCTTACTCGTTTCAGAAAGAGTCAAACAGACAGGCCTGGGCGGGCGCCGTTGTTTTCGTGCATAACAGGACAATAAAAAGCTATGTCGGCCAGCCGGAATTTTTTGATTCAATACTTCCGCACGAGATGACGCATATAATATTCCGGGAATTTATAGGAATGGATAAGGTCCTGCCGCTTTGCGTTGATGAAGGTGTCGCGTGTTCGCAGGAGAAGAGCCATCTTGACGGCAGGCTTAGATACGCGCGCGACATGGCCGCGCAGGGCCGCTCACAGCCTTTCGGCAGCTTTTTTAGGATTTATAATCCCGAAAGCATAGAACCCAGCGCCTTTTACGCGCAGTCGGCTTCTATAATAGTGTTTCTTATCAAAAATTACGGTAAGGAGCGTTTCTTGAATTTCAGCAGGAAACTGCGAGACGGCAATGATTGCGTTTTGGCGCTTACAAGCGTTTATAAATTTGCCAGCCTGGAGGATATGGAAAGCTCCTGGAAAAAATATGTTTTGAATAAGAGATAGCGCGTGGAGTCTGCCGATGCCGGAAGATATAAACATACTTGTTGTTGAGGACGATAAAAAGGCGGCGCAATTACTGGAATCAACGTTACAGCCTTTGGGTTACAGGGTGTGGCTTGCCCATGACCCCAAGGAGGGGCTTGAGCTTCTGCGTTCAAATGTATTTCCTGTTGTTATAACGGAACTGCATTGCGCCAAGATGAGCGGTATCCAGTTTATCCGCGAGGCCATAAAGATAAGCCCTTCCACGAATATTATCGTTGCAACGCTGTATTCATTGATTGCCCCCGCTATTGAAGCGATGGAGGCGGGCGCTTACGGTTATATCACAAAGCCCCTGCATAGTTCCGAGATACGCATACTTACCGAGAGGGCTGTTGAGAGGTTTATACTGCTTTCGTCAAGGGACGATAAGGAATATTTTATTGACCTTGCCGTATGCGACGGGCTTACGGGATTATTTAACCGCAGGTATTTTAATGAATTGATAGCCATGGAGTTTAACCGCATAAAACGCGTTCCCGCCACGTTTTCCCTGCTGATGCTTGACATAGATAATTTTAAAAATTATAATGATACGCAGGGCCATCAGGCGGGCGACGCCCTGCTTAAAGAGGCGGCCAAGGTTTTTAAAAAATCGGCAAGGGCGGTTGATGTTGTGTGCCGTTACGGCGGTGAGGAATTCGTAATCATGCTTCCGCATACTGATAAAGACGGCGCGCAAGTGATAGCGCAAAGGCTGTGCACGCAGGTCAGTATTTATCTTCCAACCACGGTGAGCATAGGGGTGGCCACGGTCCCCGATGATGCCGATGAGGCAAACCAGCTTATCGCGAAGGCCGACAGCGCTTTATATCAGGCCAAGAAAAACGGCAAAAACACGTTCTGTGTGGCATAAATTTTTTAAAAGGATTTGACGCATGAGGGTATCCGTGCTTGAACCCAAAGGCGCGATATGGCGGGGTATGGCAGGCAGGGTGATATTGCCTGCCGCTGACGGCCAGATGTGCGTGCTTGATTTTCATCAGTCGTTTGTGGCAAGGCTTAAAAAAGGCGATATAGTCCTGCCGGATAAAAGAATAACGGTAAAAGACGGCATAGCTTATATGCATTTAAACGAGATGGTTGTGTTCGCGCAGGCATGAAAGGCACCACTTTATATGGATATACTTGAATTGATGGTCGCGATGTTTTTAAGCACTGCCGGGCCTTCCGCTGTCATAGCGTTTATGGGTTATGGGGCGGTCAAGGCGGTAGCGCGCAATCCTTCGGCGAGCTCAAGGATATTTACCGCGATGATGCTCGCTTTTATTTTCGCGGAAGCTATGGCGATACTGGCGCTTTTGGTATTATATAATCTATTCGCGGGATAAAGGATATATGCTCATAAAACTTTTGCTTTCACAGGTGTTTATTTTTGCGGGCATTGTCTTTTTCCTGCGTTTTTTATTTTTACGCCATTTTAAATCAGCTTTATCAAGGTTGAATAAACTCCACGAAGACAATCTCGCCAAAGAAGAAGAGCTCAATGAGGAACTCCGCCGCGCCAAACAGCAGAGCGAGGCTGTTATAGCCCAAAGCAGGCAGGATGCCGAGGCCGTAATCGCCGCCGCCGGAAAAGAGGCCCAGGCGGCAAGGTTTAAGATAGAAGAGTCTGCCAGGGCCCAGGCTGAAAAAATAATCAGTTCTTCGCGCCTGGATTGCGAAAAGATCAAGGAAAGCGGGCTTAAAGAGATACACGCCCAGGGCGTTGATTTTGCCCTAAAATTAATATCGGAATTGTTTACCGAGGAAGACAGAGCGTCATTACAGCACGAACTTGCCGGGGGCGTTATTGAAGAGATATCGCGGCTTCCCAAGGAACGGTTCAATATAACTTCAGGTAAAGCCGGCGTCGTATCAAGTTTTCCGCTTCTTGAAAAACAGGCTGATGACATAAAGAACATACTTTCGCAAAAGACAGGCCGCGATATCGGGCTGGAACAAAGGCTTGACCCCGGGATCATAGGCGGGCTCGTGCTTGAGATGGGCGGTATGGTTATTGACGGGACATTGAAGAACAAACTGCAGAAGCTTGTTTCGCGCATAAAATAGTTTTTGTTCTAAACCTTAAGCTTTTTTGCCCAAGACCTAAAGGTTTTAAGCCGGATAAATAAGATGAAGATAAACACTTTAGACATAAAGGAAATAGGAAGGGTAGAAGAATTGAGGCAGGGGATAGTCAAGATAAGCGGCCTGCCTAATTGCGCGTTCGGAGACATAATAAATTTTGAAAGCCCTTGCCTTGATTCGGCCAGAAGACAGATTGGGATGATTGTTGAGTTTAACCAGAAGCACGCTTTCGGCATAATTTTCGGCGATGAGCGCGGTATCATAGTAGGAGATTCTGTTTCAAGCCGCGGGCAGTTGTTGAATACCCATGTAGGCGAGAACTTTATCGGCAGGGTTGTTGACGCGTTAGGCAATCCGATAGACGGCAAAGGCCGTGTGGAAAAGTCTGATGAATATCCGGTTTTCCGGCAGGCTGCCGGCGTCATGGAGCGCGAACCCATCGGCGAGGCATTGTATACAGGCATAAAAATAATTGACATGCTTATACCCCTGGGCAAGGGACAGCGCGAATTGATAGTAGGCGACAGACAGATAGGAAAGACCGCCATCGCTCTTGATACCATAATAAACCAAAAAGGCAAAGACGTTATATGCATATATTGCTGGATGGGCGGCAGTGTCTCGGCATTTAATAAAGTCATGCAGGTATTAAACAGCAACGGCTGTATGGATTATTCGCTTGCCGTATGCGCTTCCGCGGGGTCATCTTCCGGCGAACAATATATATGCCCTTATACCGCGGCGGCATTAGGCGAGTATTTCATGTATCAGGGTAAAGACGTTTTGGTAGTGTTTGACGACCTTACAAAGCATAGCTGGATATACAGACAGATGTCTCTCTTGCTTGAGCGCGCCCCGGGCAGAGAGGCGTATCCCGGTGATATATTTTTTTTACATTCCCAGTTGATGGAAAGGGCGGGCAGGCTTAAAAAAGAATTCGGCGGCGGGTCAATGACGTTTTTGCCTCTCGCGGAAACACTGCAGGGCGATATTACCGGATATATATGTTCTAATATTGTTTCTATGACAGACGGCCAGATATATCTTAACGCGGGGCTTTTTCAGGAGGGTTTCAAGCCTGCCATAGACCTTGAATTGTCCGTTTCCCGTATAGGCAGTAGGGTGCAAACTCCTGTAATTAAAAAATTAAGCCAGGGACTGCGCTACGAATATATACATTACCGTTCCCTGCTTAGGCTTACCAGGCTTCGCACAAAATTAAGCCCTGAAGCCGCCCAGCAGTTACAGCGGGGCAGGACATTGTGCGAGCTGTTTACGCAGGAGAACGGTTTTCCTATAAGCCAGGCGGAGGAGATAGTCATCTTTTACGCGTTTTCCCGCAAGATCCTTGAGATGGTCAATATCTCGCAGGTAAAGGCGTTTAAGAACAATTTTTTTGCCTATCTAAAGAAAAACTACGAGGATTTTGTCAAGGGCCTTGACGACTGCATTGAACTGCCCGAAGATGATATGCGCATGCTTGACAAAGTTATCAGGGAATATTTGCGGTCAATAAGTTCCCCGCGCGTGAGATAGGAAAACATGCTATCGGCAGGAAAACTCAAGTCAAACCTGTATTTTAATAAAAACCTCGGTAATCTCATAGAGGTTATGAAACTGGCGGCAACACTGCAATTTAACCAGTTCAGGCTTAAACAGGGCCCCTCGGATGAATTTACGCGGTATTTTGATAATCTTTTCGGTATCCTTTTAAGCGCGGGTATAGAAAGCAGGCTGTTGAAACCGGATGAGGACCTGCCGGCCCTGCTTATACTCATAAGTTCGGACGAGGGTTTCTTGGGCGAGCTTAATAATTTGCTGGTGGACAAGCTTATTAGCACAAAAAGGCGCGGGGACATTATTGCCTGCGTCGGTGACCAGGGAGTAAATTATTTAAGGGAGCTTGGGATTGAATTCACGTTTTTTGAGTCGCCGGGCGATAAGATAGATTCAGATTCATCAGGCGCGTTGAGGGATTATGCCATGGCTCAATACGCCGGTAAAAAAGCGGGCAGGGTCTATATTGTTTATCCAAAGTTTATAAACATCATATCCCAGCAGGCTGTGGCAGAGGCCTTACTGCCGCTTCCGGGCGATTCATACACGGGCAGGAGGCATATACCCAATCTTTTAATTGAGCCTGATTTTGATTCGGTAATGGCCGGCTGGATGAAAATATGGCTGGAATTTAAATTTTATCAGGTATTGTGGTCAAGCAGGCTTTCGGAGCTTGCGGCAAGAATAATGCATCTGGAGGGCAGTGTCCAGGAACTTAAAAAAATAAACAACAGGATGGATATAGAATATTTTAAATACCGTCATGCTCTTTCGGACAAGACTATACGGGAATTAACGGCAACACGGCTTATAAACAGGGAAAACGATGACGGATAATAATCACTTCGCGAAAGTGATAGCGGTTTATAACTCTATCGTGGACGCGCAATTTTCCGAAGGGCAAGGCCTGCCTGTGGTAGGCGCTATGCTTAAGGTGGCCAGCTCGCGCGGCGAGGACATAAGCCTGCAGGTAGTAGAGCACAGGGCTGATAATATCTGCCGGTGCGTGGCATTGGGTTTTACTTACGGCGTTGGCAGGAACGCGCCCGTGGATATTATGGAAAGAGGCCTTGTTGTCCCTAAAGATCTGGCACAGCTTTATGGCCGCGTGTTAAACGCTATGGCAGTGCCTGTTGACCATAAGGGGGCTTTCAAGGGCGATGATTTTGTGCCGGTTAAGCCTTTATCGTCAAGGTTTGGCAGGGAAGTGGACATAAACCTCAATAAGAAGCCGGAGAGAATATACAGCGGGATAAAAATTATAGACCTTCTTTTTCCTTTAATAAAAAGTTCCAAAACCGGGCTTTTAGGAGGAGCCGCGTGCGGGAAGACGATATTGATACTTGAGATAATACACAATATTATTAAATTCCAGAGCGGGACATGCGTGTTCTCGGGCGTTGGGGAGCGTATCAGGGAAGGCAATGAGCTTTATCATGAATTCCTGCGCTCAGGACTTTTAAAAAATTCTATTTTAGTCTTCGGCCAGATGAACGAATCACCCGGTATGCGTTTTGAGGCGGCAAACACGGCTGTATCTCTTGCCGAGATGGTATTGGAAAAAGGAAGGGACGTATTATTTTTTATGGACAATGTCTTTCGTTTTGTCCAGGCCGGCAGTGAGATATCCACGCTTTTGGGCAGGATCCCTTCCGAGGGGGGATATCAGCCCACGATGACCAGCGAGATAAGCCAATTGCATGAGAGGATATGCTCGGAAAAAAGTGCCAGCATAACGGCGATTGAGGCAATATATGTCCCGGCAGATGACCTTACAGACCCTGCCGTTGTGGCCATATTCGCCCATATGGACAGCTTTATCGTATTGTCGCGTTCAATGGTGCAAAAAGGCCTTTATCCGGCCATAGACCCTCTGCAGTCTTCGGCAGGCTCATTAAGCCCGGCTATCGTCGGGAAAAGGCATTTTGATACGGCGCAGGAAGTATTGCGCCATTTCAGCCGTTATGAGGAACTTGAGCGCATAGTTTCTATTATCGGTAAAGAAGAGCTTTCGCTTGAAGAAAAAGTTATGTTTGACCGCGCCAAAAAACTCCAGAATTTTCTGACACAGCCTTTTTTTACCGCGGAAGTATATACCGGCCGGCCGGGGGTTTTTGTAGAGCTTGATGATACTATATCCGGCTGCGAAAGGATAATAGGCGGAGAATTTGACAAAGCCGATGAAACCAGCTTATACTGTATCGGAAAGATGAACGCTTAAAACGGAGACTTAAGATGTCAAAGAGTTTATTGGGTGAGATGCTGGTAAAAAAAGGTTGTATAAATGAAAAACAGCTTGAGCAGGCGCTCAAAAACTGTTCTTACAACGAACAGATGTTAGGCAGGTATCTGATAGATAACGGCCTGCTTACGGAGAGCGAATTTCTCATGGTGCTGGCGGAACAATTTAAGATACCTTTTTACGAGCATATAAAGGATGAGCAGGTGTCTGCCGATGCCATCAAGGCTGTTTCCGGTAAACTTGTCCAGCATTACGGCTTTTTACCTTTAAGCCTTGAAGGAGATATTCTGACAGTAGCGGTCTATAATCCTATGGATTTTTGGCTGGCTGAAAATATCAAGCTTAACCTCGGGTTCCAGGTCAGGCGGGTTTTGTCTTCCCGTCGCGAGGTGGAAAAGGCCATACAGAAATATTACGGCGCCGTAGCCGGCACGGTTGACAAGATCATAGAAGACAAGGCAGGCATCGGCGGCAGGCTGGATAAGAAAGAAAATGTTGAGGATATTGAAAAAGACTCTGACGAAGCCTCTGTCATTAACCTTGTTAATCAGATAATTGCGGGCGCTATAAAAGTTAACGCCACTGATATACATATAGAAATATACGCCAACAGGGTTGTCCTGCGTTACCGTGTTGACGGTATATTACGCGAGATGAAGATGCCGCAGGACGCGTTTTGGATAGAGCCTGCCATAGTATCGCGTATAAAGATAATGTGCCACCTGGATGTCGTTGAACACCGCGCTCCGCAGGACGGCAGGGCAAAGGTGCGCCTTGTGAACGGCCAGGAGGTGGACTTGAGAGTGTCAATCCTGCCCGGATATTTCGGCGAGAATGTGGTGATACGCATACTGCCTTCGGGCATGATGCTGGACCTTGACAAGATCGGGTTTTCCGGCGATGACCTGAAAATGATAGAAAAGATACTTTACAAGCCGAACGGCATTATACTTATCACGGGCCCCACGGGAAGCGGAAAAACTACCACACTCTACGCTTTTTTAAGCCGCCTGAACAGAAAAGAGACAAAGATTATATGTATTGAAGACCCTGTTGAATACGCGGTTGAGGGCATTACCCAAGTCCATGTTAATGCCAAGGTTGGCCTGACCTTTGCCAGCGCCTTAAGGAGCATACTGCGCCATGACCCTGATATAATGATGATAGGAGAGATACGTGATAGTGAGACAGCGGACCTTGCCATACGTTCGGCGCTTACCGGGCATCTTGTCTTTTCCACGCTTCATACCAATGACTCGGCCGCGTGCGTAGCCCGTCTTATGGATATGGGTATAGAGCCTTATCTTCTGGCGTCATCGGTTGAGGTTGTCATAGCCCAGAGGCTTGTAAGATTATTCTGCCAGGCATGTAAAGGCAAGGGCTGCGAGGCATGCAGTGACACAGGCTTTAAAGGCCGAAAACCCATATATGAAATAATGCGCATAGATGACGAGATACGCGATATGATAGTAAAGAGAGACAACTCCAGGCAGATTAAGGCCAAGGCCAAGGAAAGAGGAATGAGAACTCTTATGGACAGCGGCATGTTATTGGTGGAACAAGGGCTTACCGCGAAGGAAGAGATTATGCGCGTGGTTGAACTGGAATAAAGGAGCCGGATGCAGTTTAAATATGTCGCGAAAAAAAATCTCAACGAAACGGTTGAGGGCAGGATTGAAGGCGACAGCATTGAGCATGTGCTTGAACAGCTTCAGCAGAAAGGGCTTATTGCCGTTAACGTGGAACCTCATGGCCTGCCGGCCCAGGCCGCGGCAAGCCCCGCCCGCAGGCGCCTTAATGATTTCGGCAGATGGGGCTCCGGACAACTTGTTTTTTTCACGCAGAGGCTTTTTAACCTGGTCAATTGCAGGATAGAACTTTTAAGGGCGTTAAAAGTCCTTGAAAAAAATTGCCTTAACCGCGCCGAAGCCGGACTGCTTGGCGATATCATAAAAAACATAAAAGACGGTATGCCGTTCTCGGAATGTCTTAGCAAATATCCGCAGTATTTTCCGCCTATTTATGTCAATATCCTGCGCGCGGGCGAAGCGACCGGCAAACTTGGCGAAAGCCTGCGCCAGCTTATAGATTACCTTAACAGGATTGAAAATCTCAAGGCTAGGGTCAAGCAGGCGCTGGCCTACCCTGTTTTTATGGTTATAACGGGTATTGCTACGATATTCGTAATGCTTACTTTTGTCCTGCCTCGCATAGCGGGAATGTTTGATGATTTTCAGGCGCAATTGCCCGCGCCGACTATCGCCCTGCTCAATACCGCCGAATTTATAAAAACTAATTGGGTTTTTATCGCGGGCTCTATTTTTTTGGCCGTTATTATATTAAGCAGGCAAAAAAACACAGGCCTTTTTTCCAGAATCAAATACCGCATACCGTTTGTGGGAAAAATCGCGTATAAACAATCGGTGGCCAATTTTTCAAGGAGCGCGTCTTTGCTCCTGCAGGGCGGCATTAATGTGCTCCCGGCTTTAAGCGACGCGATACCCCTTATAGATAACCCGGTTTATATAAAAGAGCTTGAACAGGCGCGTAAGGATATAAGCGAGGGTATGGCGTTTTCAGACGCTCTGGGGCAGTTCAAGATATTCCCTGATTTTTTTGTTCAGATGATACGGGTCGGCGAGGAGGGCGGCAGGCTTGACAGTGTCCTGGCCGACATAGCCGAGTCTTATGAGAAAGAGATTGAAGGGGATTTGAAAGTGCTTAGCTCTCTTATAGAGCCGGCAATAATTTTATTATTAGGAATTATCATAGGGGCTATGGTTATCGCGATGCTTCTTCCGATATTCAGCATGAACAGCATATTTTAGGAGTAATCACGCGTGAAGACTAAGGTGGTCATTGAATTATCCGGCAAGCGGCTCAAGGTTTATATCGGGCATAGCCTGGCAGTGCGCGATCTCTCCGAAGCCGATTCTGCGTCAATATCCGCGGCGCTGAACGATATAATATTAAAGAATAACAGGCGCTTATCCAATCTTGATGTGTATCTGGTGTTAAGCCGTAATGCCATTACCGTTCGGCGCATAGAATTGCCTTCGCAGGACGCGAAAGAGATAGAACAGATGCTGGGGCTTTATATAGTCCGCCAGGTGCCCCATCGCAAAGAGGAGATATGCTGGGCATGGCAGAATCTCGGTTTTGACGGTATAGGAAGCACGCGCCTGATATTGGCGGTCGCGTTAAAAAATGTTTTTAAGAGTATCGCCAATTCGCTTACCTCGGTCAATATCCTGCCTGAATCCGTATTGATGAGCTCGCAAGGGCTCTTGCATTATGTCTCTAATGCCTGCAAAGACAAGTCGCTTTTAAGTTCTTCATATTTTATCCTGGATATTGATTCTGATTACAGCGATCTCGTTCTGGCGCATTACCATAAACTCGGTTCAAGCGTGGTGATACCGCAGGGCGCCCAGCGCCTTGATGATCCGAGGGAGCGCGAAAGATTCTGCACGGAACTTAAGCAAGCGTTGGCCGCTTTAAGCAGTGAGATACCCGAAGCTAAATGTGAAAGGATGTTTTTGACGGGTGCTGCGGGCGGCTATATATCCATAATTCGTGAGGCTCTGGCAGATTCCAAGATTGATATAAAATACGTGTCCGCGAAAGAATATGACGGCTTTATTGCGTCGGGCGTAAAGGATGTTTCACTGTCGTCTGTTTTGGGGTTTGCCTGGCATGTGGCAAAAGAGGACATAAAATTCAGCGTGCCGGAGATTCAGATAAAAAGGGACATGAAGATAAAAATGCAGCAGCTTACGGTTTTGAGCGTATGCTTAGCGTATATAATGATGATGCTCGGCGGCATAGGCCTTGTAAAGCTCGGGCAAAAACAATCTTGCACAGCCGCGCTCATTGCCCGCGCCGAGGAAATGAAGAGAAACGCCGGAGAACTGGAAGATATTGTTAATAATTTCAAGGTTATCAGGCAATACACCGATACCCAATCGGATGTTCTGTTCTATCTTTATAATCTTATCAAGATATGCCCCGGTAATATTACTATAACGCATTATAACTGGGAGATGCAAAAACAATTTTCATTTAAGGGCTATGCTCCGCAGATCTCGGATGTTTTGGCATTTACAGATATACTAAGGAGCACCGAGGTGTTTAAAGGGGCGCAAAACCGTTATACAAGGAGGAAAAAAGTCAAAGACAGGGAGATGGTTGACTTTGACATATCCGTAAAATGAAAGCTTTTAACCGAAACGAAAAAATATTATTATTTTTCATAGGATTTTTAACGGTAGTTTTTCTTTTGAAAACCCTTATCCTGTCCCCTTTATACGGCCGGCTTGTGAATTATAACGCGCAAATAGAACAGTATGAAGCCATCATACGCAAGTATATGTCCCTTGAGCATAACCGCATTGAAATACTGGAGGCCCGTGAAAAAGTCAAAGGTTTTTTCACGCTTAAAGGTTCTGATGAAGACAAGGCCGCGGCTGTGATGAGCAAGGTAGAGTCTGAAGCAAGACGGGTTAAGCTCCAGGTGCAGAATATGAATTATACGGGTTCAAGTAAAATAAAGGGCCCAATCGCATTGCACCGTGTTAACCTGCGGGCAGAAGGCCGGCTTGCCGATATGCTTGATTTTATATCGTCTATTGAAAAGTCCGATATTCTCATACAGGTTGAAAAGATGATATTGACCGTCAAGGATGATACAAGCGGCGTGCTTAAGGCGGACATGAATATAATAGGCATATCATTTGATTGACAGATTGATTGGTATTGCAGTTAGTATTGCAGGCGTCCTATTTGGAGACACCCTGCGTGCTTAACGGGAAGTGCCCCGTGCGTCATCCAGAGCGGAACCGTCGAAGCACGAGTCATACGCTTGTCATCCAGAGCGACGATAAGTGAGGCCAGCGTTGGTCGCGAAGGATCTGGAAATGACCCGTCTGTCATCCAGAGCGGCAGGAGGCGGGGCCAGAGTAGGCCGCGAAGGATCTGGAAGTGAAATCAGTATTAGATTCTTCGTCGCGCCTTCGGCGCTCCTCTGAATGACAGGGGTCGCGAAGGATCTGGGAGTGAAATGAGTATTAGATTCCTCGCTTCGCTCGGAATGACAGAAGTAATGCTCCGGATGACAAGCGCGCGCGAAATAACAGAAGACTGTTACTGGGCCTTGCAAAGAAAGGGCCAAGCCTCTCGTAGTACTCACAATGTCCGCAGATAGCAAATGGAATCATCAGGATGAATGTCAGAACAAAATATGACAATACCACGGCATTTACCTTAGTAGAGGTCATGGCCAGCGTCCTTGTCTTAGGGATAGGCCTGGTATTGGTTGCCAATTCATACATGCTTGCCTTAAAGGCGTCAAATTCCGCGTCAAATAATATTCAGGCTTTATATCTTGCCCAGTCAAAGATGGATGCTTTGGAAATAACCGATTTGGAAGAAGCGGGTTTTTCGCCCTGCCAGTATAATGAAGTTTTACAATACGCGGGCAGGGATTACGACTATAATATTGCCATAACCAAAGACGCGGGATCTTTGACTTTATCTAAATACTATGTCGGGGCCTGTCTGACAGTAGGCTGGGAAGAACAAGGTTCTGCCAGAAAGGCTGTTCTTACTTCATTTTTTCAAAAGAAAGAAGAAGATGAAGAAAGCGAAGAGAGAGAGTTGTAAAAAAAATTCCTTTAGCCTTATAGAGTTATTAATCGCGGTATCAATATTTTCCGTGATAAGCGTGGCTATATATTCAACGTTCAGTTCAGGGTTAATGGTATTACGCAGGGCTAATAATATTGATACCTCACGGCAAAGGCTTCTGCTCAAGACGGAGAGGATTGCCCGGGAATTAAGGCAGATGCCGGCCTTTCGCAAGCCTTTATCCGGCGGTTTGGCTTTTATGGTAAGCTTTCCTTATTTGTCCGACCACATGCCGTGCCGTGTAACATATTTTTTTGACGATTCGCGTAAAGCGCTTATGCGGGCGGTTGAAAAGATAGAGGATATTACCGACTCCAAAGGCCAGATAGAGCGTGAGGTCAAAACAAAAGAAAGCACGGTTTTCATAGACAGCCTTGAAGGTTTCAGATTGGAATATTTTTACCTGGATGAACAAACACGTGAATACTACTGGAGAGATGAATGGCCCGACGGCCATATGCCGGTTGCGGTTAAGATGATAATAACCGACAGGGAACAAGAGTATGTCAAAACGATTATTCTGCCCGTTATCCAATAGGGCCAGCGTCCTGGTCCTGTGCCTTTGGGCTATAATGATCCTTTCCATCCTGGGCATGGGGCTGTCTTCATTTGTATTTGGGCAGATTAAATTTGCCAAGACTTATAAGCACATTGTGATGTCTTTGCCCGTTGCCCGCGCGGCGGTTAAATCTGTTTTTTATATAAAACAGGATGACGATACCCCGCTCTATGACACCTATGATGAATTGACCCGTGAAAACACGCTTAATGTCTGCCAGGGTATTTTTTGCCTTTATTATTTTGCCGATAAAATTGTCTCCGATGAAGGCGTGAAGGTTATTGACGAGAGCGCCTTGATAAACATAAATACGGCCTCCGCGGACGTGCTTGCCCGGCTTCCGGGTATGGATGAAGAGCTGGCCGATGGGATTATCAAAAGCGGCCTTAGGCCTTTTGTTTCCATTAATGAAATACTTATGGTTGAAGGTATGCAAAAAGAATCTTTTCTTCAGTTTAAAGACATGATAACCGTGTATGGCCGGGGGAAAATCAATCTTAATACCGTAAGCAGTCAGGTGCTTGAGGCATTGGGCTTAGATGAAGAAGTAGCGCGCGCGGTCATTGATTACCGCAACGCGCATCAGATAATTCCGCCCGAAGATGATAAGAAAGACGAAGGCGAAGAGGGCCGTCCCGAACCAGAGCCTGAATACGGGCTTTCAGACCTATCGGGCCTACTGGAAGGCGTTAAGGAAATGGCTTTTCTGTCTACCCGCCAACAACAGGATTTACTCGCTCTATTTAGCGTCTTTGATGTAAAATCAGAATACCTGCGTTTTAACATAATACCTGTTTTTGGCACGGATAAAGGCCTGCGTTATAGTGTCCTGATACACCCTGATTCGGGCAGGGTCATTTCATGGAAAGAAGGTTAATTTTACCTGATTTAATTTGACAGAGGATATAATTCCTGTTAGAATTCAATTGACCGGCGCGCGAGGCTGTATTTTGATTGTTTAAGCGGAGCCGGCGTAAACTCATGAAAGCGATATTATGAAAAAACGTCATATGAATTATCGTATCGGCAAGGCAGGGGTTGTTTTTTTGAGCGGATTTACATTGATTGAAATTATGCTTGTTGTGGTAATCATCGGCATTCTTTCCGCGATGGTTTCTCCGCATCTGGCAGGCCGTTCACAGCAGGCCCGCAGTCAGGCCGCGAAATCGGACATCAATTCCGCTATCCCGCTGGCACTTGACCTTTATGAAATGGATTTAGGCCATTATCCCGAAAGCCTTGATTATCTAAGGACAACGCCCGGCCTTGATTCACAGAGTTGGCGCGGGCCCTATCTTAAGAAGAAACCCGTTGACCCGTGGGAAAGGCCGTATGTGTATACTTATCCCGGCCAGCATAATCCGGCAAGTTATGACCTTTACTCCGCCGGAAGCGACGGCCAGGCCGGCACAGCAGATGATATCTGTAACTGGGGCGATTAAGGCAAAATGTTCTTTGGCGCTTTGGCAGGGTAAAAGACAAAAAACAAAAAGCTTAGTTTGATTATATGTCCCCGCTGAAAAACACGGCGGGGATTTTTATTTTGCCGGGCAACAGGCGTGTCCGGCAGGGCATTATCAACAAGGCGCGGGATTTATGATATGAGAAGATATAATATAGGCATAAATTGGAATTCGCTGGATGATTGTTATTTTGCCAAGGCCTTAAAAAAAATATGCCGCGAAAAAAAACTCATCTTTCTATGGGTGCATGACGGTGTCGCGAAAAAAATACTAAAAAAGCTTTATGAACACGAACTGCGAATAGACGCTTTAATTGACACGGACGCCACGTATAATGACCCTGATGATATATACGCGCGCGTATGTTATGCTGTTAAGGATTCGGGCGGTATTGTTATAAATGACCCGGATAACACGCAGTTTGCCATTAATAAGGCCGTAATGTATTATAAACTGCTCTATCTGGGGTTTTCCACGCCTTATACGATTGTCATAAGAAAGTGGCACCCGAAAAAAGTGCTCTTGAACAGAGAGCAAAAGGCGCGCCTCGGGGCGCCTTTTATAATAAAACCCGCCCAGGGATACGCGCAAAAGGGCATAATAAGGCAGGCAAACAGTACCCCGTATTGTATAGCCAAGGCCAGGGCGTTTGACCCTGATGATGATTTTCTTTTGCAGAAAAAAGTGACCCCGGTGTCAATAAACGGTAAAAGGTGCTGGTTCAGGGTATTCCGGATATTTGATTATATATTACCCTGCTGGTGGGATGATACCTTAAGCAGGTATGAACACATGAGCGAATATGAATTTAAAGAATACGGCCTTTCCGCTCTTTTTGATATTACTTCAGGCCTTGCAAAAGCTACAGGCATGGTATGGTTTTCAACCGAGATAGCGCTTCTTGGCCCGCAAGGCGGCAAGCCTGAATATACCGTTATAGATTATGTTAATGACCAGTGTGATATGACCCCCATCTCGCAGATACCAAGCGGCATACCCGACCATGTTGTGGATTTTACCGCCGCAGTCCTCATGAAAAACGTTTTAGAACTGATCAAGGGCCGGCGCGGGGCCCGTCAGGGTTTCAAGCTTTATTTCAGGTAATCCACGGGCCTGGGCCTGCCGCGGGGTTTTTTGTGATTTTAGTAGTATTTCTTTTTCTGTTGTGATACAATACGCCAATGAAATATAAACATGTTTTGTTTTTATACCCTTACGGCATCCTGAAAACTACCACAGCGTCAGTGAACAGGCTTTTCCCGCCGGCAGGCCTTGAATATATCGCGACAAGCGCCAAAGGATACGCGGAAAAAATAACACTTCTTGATCTCCGCTATGAAGAGGAATTTTCCGACACGGACAAGCTTATCGCATTTATCCGTAAAGAAGTTGACATTGTCTGCGTCAGCATAGGCTGGGACAGGGAATTTGAAGAGGTATGCGCTCTGATAAATAAGATGCCCGAGGGCATACCCGTTGTGGCAGGCGGATATAAGGCCACCGAACAGGTTGAAGAGCTCTTTTGCCTGTGCCCTAAATTGGATATGATAGCCAGAGGAGAAGGCGAAGAAACAATAAGACAGATACTTTCGGGTTTGCCTAAGAAAGATATTCTGGGCATATCCTATAGGCAGGACGGCAAGATATATCATAACCAGATAAGGGCTTTACCCAGGATAGATATTGTTGAAGCCCCGGACAGGAGCTTGAGGAGGACGGACTACAGCCTTTCTTTTTACGGCAGGCGTATTACAAATCTTACCTTTGATACTGTCTTAAGCGCCAGGGGATGCCCGTATAACTGCAAATTTTGCACATTCAATCTCAATCCTTTGGGCCAGAAAAGGCCTTATGCCGAACGCTCTATCGCCTCTGTTATAGAGGAGATAGAGCAGATAAGCGCGGATGTTATTCTTTTTAGTGACGATAATTTCGCGACCAATGCCAAGCGTGCTATAGCCATATGCGACGAGATCATCAGGCGCAAGATCAGAAAACGTTTTTTAGCGCAGGTCCGTATAGAAATTACCAAGCACCCCGAACTCATTGCCCGCATGGTTAAGGCTGGCTTTAAGCTGCTCTCATTCGGCATTGAATCTCCGCATGACCATATACTTGCCCAGCTCGGCAAGGGTTTTACCAGGGCCGAGATTTATAAGGCGTTTGACGTGCTTAGGAAATTTCCTATATTATACCACGGGTATTTTATATACGGCAATATCGGTGAAACAGAGGAAGAGATGCTTTATATTTCTGAATTTGCCAGGGGCTTAGGCGTTGACACCATAGCCTGCAATAAATTAAGGGCGGATAAATTTTCTCCGCTTAGAAAAATTATTGAAGGCCTTCCCCAATATCATTTAAACGCCAAGGGTGAGGTCTATTCGGACACATACAGCCATAGCGCGCTTAAAAAGATAAACAAAAAGATCAAGTTTGGATTCTATACGCCGTTTAAGATCATAAGTATCGCGAAAAAATTTACAAAGATAAGGTTTTTTTCTTTGCGCGACTGGCTGTCGCTTATAACGGTGGCCCCATTTTTGTTAAAACATATTATATCAAGGGAAAAAACAAAGTCCGCTTTAAGACGCGGCCTAAAGGAAAATTATGCATAATCAGCAGGGATATTTATTTAACGGGTTGGGCATAGTGCCCAAGATACTTGAGACGCTGTACCGTATGCGGTTTACCACGCCCACGCCTATTCAATATAAAGCCATACCTATCGCCATTGAGGAAAAAGATCTTATAGGAGTCGCCCAAACAGGCACGGGCAAGACGCTTGCCTTTGCCATACCGGTCATACAAAGGCTTTTGCAAAAAAGAAGCCGATGCCTCGTTCTCGTCCCCACAAGAGAGCTTGCCCTGCAGGTTGACGCTGAATTTCGCAAAATAGGAGCCTCTTTGGGAATAAAGACGAGCGTTATTATAGGAGGCGCTCCGATACAGGCGCAGTTAAATGAGCTTAGAAGGGACCCGCGCATTATAATAGCCACGCCGGGCAGGCTGGTTGATCATATCAACAGGCGGACGGCGCCTCTTTATGATGTGGGTATCCTCGTCTTGGATGAGGCGGACCGCATGCTGGATATGGGATTTTTACCCGATATAGAACGGATACTGCGCGTTATGCCTAAAAAAAGACAGACCATGCTTTTTTCGGCCACTATCCCAAAGGAGATACTGCAGATAGCGTCGTCTCACATGAGACTGCCTGTTCACATTGAAGTGGCCCCTTCCGGGACAACGGCGGAGCATGTGACACAGGAGCTTTTTATCGTTAAAAAAGACGCCAAAAACCGGCTTTTGGCAAAACTGCTGGCGCAGTATAAAGGGGCTGTGCTTATTTTTTCAAGAACAAAGATAGGGGCTAAAAAGATTACAAGGTATATAAAGACAATGGGCTATACTGCCTCTGAAATACATTCAGACAAGAGCCTCGGCCAGAGGAAAGAGGCATTGTCGGGCTTTAAGACAGGCAAATACAGAGTGCTTGTTGCCACCGATATAGCGGCAAGGGGCATAGATGTGATGGGTATAGAGCTTGTTATCAATTATGATATACCCGATGATGCTGAAAACTATGTCCACCGTATAGGCAGGACAGGCCGCGCCGGGCATGAAGGGCATGCCATATCGTTTGCCACGCCCGAGCAAAGCTCTGCCGTGCGCAGTATTGAGAAGATCATAAAAACCACATTGCCTGTTTCAGGCCACCCTGATTTCCCGAAAGAGGTTTTTATTAATGCAGGGCCGGCGTCAAAGCCTGCCGGTTTTTCTCATAAACCCGCGCCAAAATATTTTAATAAAAAAAAGCCCCGCCGCTTTTACGACGGCAGGTTTGCCAAGAAGCGGAATTTTCATGCTCCGGGAAAAGAGCAAAGGGCATAAGCTGGCATGTTTTTGAAAGCTTAAAATGGAAAAAAAGAATTTCCTTTTTGTTTCATATGACGGTTACATAGGCGATATAGCCTGGCAGGTTATCAAGGAAGGCCACCAGGCGCGGTATTATATACAGGATGAGGAAAACCAGGATATAGCCGACGGTTTTGTGCCCAAGGTTGATAATTGGCAGGAAAACGTTGACTGGGCGGACATAGTTATCTTTGATGATGTGCTCGGCCACGGCAGGCATGCGCAAAAACTGCGCGGCACAGGCAAGCTTGTCGTCGGAGGCAGTGAATATTCGGATATGCTTGAGGATGACAGGAGTTTCGGCCAGGAAGAATTAAAAAAGGCCGGGATAAATATACTTCCTTATAAAGAATTCCATAATTTTGATGATGCTATCAAATATGTTAAGGAAAAGCCGGGCAAATATGTTATAAAACCCAGCGGCGAGGCCCAGAACATAAAAAGAATGCTTTTTGTCGGCGAGGAGGAAGACGGCAGGGACGTTGTTGAGGTATTAGAGGCGTATAAGAAGGTGGCATCCGATAATATTCAGGTATTCCAGATACAGAAGAGGGTCACCGGCGTTGAAGTAGCCGTAGGCGCTTTTTTTAACGGAAAAGAATTCGTATACCCCATTAACATAAATTTTGAGCATAAAAAACTTTTTCCGGGGCAGATAGGGCCTTCTACCGGAGAGATGGGAACGGCGATGTATTGGGGAGGGCCAAACAGGATATTCAATCAGACGCTTTTAAAACTGCAAGAGAGGCTTTGCCGGGAAAATTATGTCGGCTATATTGATATAAACTGCATTGTCAACTCAAACGGCATATACCCGCTTGAGTTTACCGCCCGTTTCGGGTATCCTACCATTTTTATCCAGCAGGAAGGTATCAATATGCCTATGGCGGATTTTCTTTTTGGCCTGGCTTCAGGCGCGATAAAAGAATTCAAGGTCAAGAAGGGTTTTCAGATAGGCGTCAGGATAGTGGTGCCGCCTTACCCGTTTAATGATGAGGATACATTTGAAAGGTATTCAAATAACGCCACTATACTTTTTAAAAAACCCAATTACGACGGCATACATATTGAGGACGTGAAAAACGTAGACGGGCAATGGCTTGTGGCCGGCACATCGGGAGTTGTACTTGTTGCCGTCGGCGCCGGACAGACCATGAAACAGGCCCAGGCCCAGGTGTATAACAGGGTAAAAAATATAATAATACCCAATATGTATTACAGGACGGACATAGGCGACAGGTGGTTTGAGGATTCCGATAAACTGCATACATGGGGTTATCTTAGAGAGGTTTAAACGCAATCTTTTTATGGCAAAAAATACTATAGCCTTATTATTGGCCTTCATTTTTATTTTAACCGCGAGCCCGTCCTACGCGTATGTTTTTAATAGAGACGGGTTTACCGATAATATACCCCAGCCGGTATTGCTGGAGCCTGTAATTGATCGTGTTGATATATCGGGTAAGAAAGAGTTGGTATTCAGATGGAGCCCGCACCAGGGAGATATCTCGCGAAGAAAATTTTATGATTTCAGGTTATATCAGGGGTATAAATTGACAGAAGATGGTTTATTATTGCAAAAAAATGTTGCGCCTAATGAACATCAATTGGCTGTTGACAGCAGTGTGTTTAAACCCGGCCAGGTATATACATGGTCTTTAAGGCAGAAATACCGTTCGGGCAAAAGCAGGCGCAGTTCATCCAGTTTTACCATTATCGGTAAATAATCCATCCAATATCTGTAACCTATGAGTATTGCGGACGCGGAGTATTGGCATTGCAGACGTCCTATTTTGAGACACCCTGCGTGCTCAACGGGAGTGCCCGCCTGTCATCCAGAGCGGCAGGAGGCGGGGGCAGAGTTGTTAGCGAAGGATCTGGGAGTGAAGTCAGTATTAGATTCCTCGCTTCGCTCGGAATGACAATAGCTTCGCTCGGAATGACAGAAATGGCGCTTGGATATAAAAACATTATGAGTTTATAATATGCCGGAAGAAATCATTAGCACAGCAGCGCATCTATCTCCGGGGCAAAAGGCCTCTATTGTAAAAATAGAAGGCAGAGGATACTTGCGCAAGAGACTGCTTGATATGGGTGTTGTGCCGGGCTCTACAATTCAGATGGTCCGGCGCGCGCCTTTAGGCGATCCTATAGACGTGAAGATCAAAGGGTATCATCTTTCCTTAAGAAAATCAGAGGCGTCTTATATTATAGTAAAGAGGTTGGCATGAGCAGGATAAGATTGTCAGACGCGCGCCCGTATTCCGAGCTTTTGCTTTGCAGAGTAGAAGGCGGGCTGGGCATGGAGAGGAAACTTACGGAAATGGGCCTTTTACCCGGCGAAAAGATAAAGCGTGTTGACGCGCCGGGTGACGGCCAGGTCATACTTATTATAAAAGGAGCCAAGGTAGCCATAGGTAAAGGCATGGCAGACAGGATAATAGTTCAAGAATGTGTAAACAGAAAAACGATAAAGGTTGCATTAGCCGGAAATCCTAATTCCGGAAAGACATCGGTTTTTAATAATCTTACAGGGGCAAGACAGCATGTGGGCAATTATCCGGGCGTTACTGTTGAGAAAAAAGAAGGCCTTGCCTGTTACGGTGATTATGCCATAAATATTACCGATCTGCCCGGCACTTACAGCCTTACCGCGTATTCACTTGATGAAATTGTGGCGCGTAATTTTATTATTAACGAAAGCCCTGATATTATCATTAATATCGTAGATGCCTCCAACCTTGAGAGAAACCTCTACCTGACAACACAGCTTATGGAATTCGGCATTCCTATGGTTATAGCGTTTAATATGAGCGACATGTTTGAGAGCACGGGTTTTTTAGCCGATGACAAAATGCTTTCCGTCCTTTTAGGAGCTGATATTGTTTATACCGTGGGCAATAAGAACAAAGGCACCAAAGAGCTTTTGGAGGCCGCCGTTAAGGCATATGAGTCCGGGCAAAACAGAAAGATCATTTCAGTCAATTACGGTAACGAGATAGAGGAAGAGGCGTCAAAGATAATAAATCTCTTGGATTCTTTCAACCGCGCGGCTATAAATTACCCTAAACGCTGGACAGCGCTAAAGCTTTTGGAGGATGACAAATATATCTTAGGCCTTATTAAAAATCAGCCGTCAGGGGATGAGATAATAAAACAAGTTGAAGCGGCCCGCGCGCGCATAAAAGGCATATTTGCCGACGAGGCTGAATCCTTGTTCGCGGATAAGAGATACGGGTTTATCAACGGTGTATTGCGCGAGGCTATAACCCGCAAGAGAGAGTCCAATTTAAGGATATCAGACAATATAGATCAGATAGTGGCTAACAGGATTTTTGGCATACCGATATTTTTAGCTGTTATGTGGCTTATGTTTAAGGCGATATTTAGATTAAGCGAGGCGCCGATGCGCTGGATAGAATCAGTGCAGGCGGCGGCAGGAGGCCTTGCGGCCGCCCTTTTGCCTGTTGAAAATCTGGCGCGCGATTTCATCATAAACGGCGTAATCAGCGGGGTTGGCAGTGTGCTTGTGTTTGTGCCGGTAATATTTTTATTATTTTTCTTTATGTCCTTGCTTGAAGATTCCGGTTACATGGCAAGGATAGCTTTTATCGTTGATAAATTCATGCATAAGATAGGCCTGCACGGCAGAAGCTTTATACCAATGCTTCTGGGTTTCGGCTGTAATGTCCCCGCCATTATGGCAACGCGGGTTATTGAATCAAAAAAGGACAGGCTTACCACTATACTGGTAAATCCTTTTATGAGCTGCGGGGCGAGGCTTCCGGTTTACACGCTGTTGATAGGGGCTTTTTTCAGTAATGAGGTATCGGGCAATGTATTATTTTCTCTCTATCTTCTTGGTTTTTTAACGGCAGTCATTATGGCCAAGGTTTTCAGAAAATTTATTTTTACCGGAGAATCAGCCCCGTTCGTGATGGAATTGCCGCCCTATCGTGTGCCGACATTAAAGGGGCTGTTGATACATATGTGGGAAAGGGGTTGGTTATATATTAAAAAGGCGGGCACTGTGATAATGTTAGGCTGTCTCATAGTATGGACATTGAGCGTTTTCCCCCTAAGTTCAAAATCGGATCTGACGAAGAGTTTCATAGGCATGACAGGAAAAGCGATTGAGCCTATTGTCAGGCCATTGGGTTTTGACTGGAAGATTGGCACAGCTCTTGTATCGGGTGTTGTCGCCAAAGAGATAGTTGTGGGTACACTCGGAGTTTTATACGGTGTAGGCGAAAACAGCGGCACCGATATTCACAGCCTTAAAGAGGCGCTGAAAAAAGACAGCTATCCTGACGGCAGGCCGGTTTTTACGCCGTTAATTGCCTATGCCCTTATGGTATTTGTGCTTTTATATATACCGTGTCTTAGCACCGCGGCTGTCATAAAAAAAGAAACCGGTTCATGGGGATGGACAGCGTTCAGTATCTCGTATTCTACGGCGCTTGCCTGGATGGCGGCTTTTATAATATATCAAGGCGGGAGATTATTCGGATTGTAGGGCATTTTTAAAAACTTTGTCCGCGCGCGGGTTCACATTGACAATATCGTATAAATAGTATAATATAAAACCAATAGTAAATATGAAATTACGGCTTTATGCCGTGGTATTCAATAAACTCACGGTAATGATTTCAGGTATTATTTACTATAATCTTAGAAGAAGGAGGTACGGTAATAATGGCACAAGGCACAGTCAAGTGGTTTGATAATGGCAAAGGTTACGGATTTATTACGCCCGAATCGGGTAAAGATGTATTTGTCCATCACACAGCGATACAGGGTGAAGGGTATAAATCTTTAAATGAAGGCCAGAAGGTTGAATTTGATATAGAGCAGGGACCGAAAGGCCCCCAAGCTGTTAATGTAGTAAAACTCTAAATTAAACCTGTAAACACGTAAGAAAGGCGCATTTTTGTTGTAATGCGCCTTTTTTATGTTTTACGGCCATTTTTATAAAATTTTCAATCCACATTTATTTTTATTGACATGATATAAGCTGTTTGATAATATATTTATGATTTTAAAAAGATTTAAAATATTATTAAAAATATAGGAGAACAGCCACATGCCGAGCCTTTTTACTATATTTATTAAGTTGATCATATTAATCCATTTGTGCCTTGGACAAAGCGTAAGCGTTGATATCTTAACCTATAATATTTATGCTTATAGTAATACATTAAGGCCCATGGCATCAAGTAATGCTGATACGTTGCAAGATTCAAAATCGTGTGAAGCGCGATTATTGCGATTACGCGATAAAGCTGAACAAGCGCACCAGAAAGATATTGCCAAACGTGCGGAACAATTACTA
The DNA here is from genome assembly GCA_028716165.1 of Candidatus Omnitrophota bacterium. Lineage (NCBI taxonomy): Bacteria > Pseudomonadati > Candidatus Omnitrophota > Candidatus Omnitrophota bacterium. The sequence continues at coordinate 24,116 of JAQUQI010000011.1, read as the reverse complement.
AATGAATATAGATACCTTATGACACAATTAAATTCTGATTCTCCTCATGGCGTTAATACCCGGATTTGCTTAAAGTCCGCGAATAAAATGTTTGAAATAGGTATGCTATTGCATAGTATAGGCGATTTAAACACGGCATCAGCATGTTGCGATTTAGCTATAAAATTTGCCCGCTCCGAAGACCGCGAAAGTATACCTATTAGAGACCTTTTGTCTGCGCAAGATCTTAAGAAACAGATAGGTCAGGAGGTAGAAAAATTGCAAAACAGCTTTAATGAAAGTAAGATTCCGGCTGATAGCTTGCTATCAATTTGCAAAGCGGTTTGCGCGGCGGCTTGAATTGTTTGCCAAAATCCCAGCCCCGGTTTTATCTTGATTATACCTGTTGTCAGCTTGTCAAGATGTCCCTTTGAGGATACATTACTTGACAAATCAAGTCATATGACTTATTATAGTAGTCAATAAATCAAAAGGATATTTATAATGCCCCAAAATTTCATTGGTTCAAAAACACGTGCAAAGATACTTACATTATTCGTGTTAAATCCCAAGCGTGAATACTATGCCAGGGAGATAGAGCGAGAGATAAAGTCCAATTTTGAGGCAGTACGCAAGGCCCTTATAGGCCTTGAAAAAACAGGATTATTAAAAAGCAGGGTTTCCGGAAAACAGCGCTATTATGCTATGAATACCCAGAATGCTATTTTTCCTGAAGTCAAATCTATGATACTAAAAACAGCAGGGTTAGGAGATATCCTCAAAAATACCTTTAAATCTTTTAATAATATAAAAGCAGCTTTTATATACGGTTCATATGCCAGAAATACTGAAGACGCAGAAAGCGATATAGACATGTTTATAATAGGTGACGTTTCGATGAGGTTGTTGCAGCCTGTTATATCAGGCATTGAGAATAAGTTTCAGCGAGAGATAAATCCTGCCGTATATCCATTAAAAGAGTTTAAGGATAAGTTTAAAACAAGGCACCATTTCATTCTTTCGGTCTTAAAGGCGCCAAAGATATTTATAAAAGGGAGTGAAGATGCCATTAGAGAATTGGTTCAAGATAAGTAAGATTGTCAAGCATCAAACCAGCAAAGAAGAGCTATCAGCTATCTTTGGGGTTATAGAACGATGCCTAAAAGACGCCTCTCTTAAGGGCCTTTCAAGCGATCAGAAATATATCCTTTCATACCAGGCTGTCTTTGAGTCAGGCCTTGCTCTTCTTTATAAAAATGGCTATAAACCTATTAAAGCAGGCCATCATTACATAGTTTGGCAGTGCCTTAAAGAGATTTTAGATAAGAAATACCATAACATTATTATTATCTTTGAAAGTGCTGCGAAAAAACGCAGTAAATTAAGTTATGATACAACTGGCCTCGCATCGCAGAAAGAAGCAGACCAGATGTATGCGGAAGCAGTAGGTTTCATATCAGTAATAAAAGAAAAAATCAATAATCAATAAATAATCGCAACGATAGCTATTGCCCTGCTCGTGTCAGTAAAAAATTACCCAAACCCCAAATATTTCCTCTAGAAATTTCTCCCTTTACAGCACCAATTAAATTTGGTATATTAAGCTCCCAATCACAGATAACTAAGTGCTATATAAAAAGGTACTATTTGGGCAAAGCGGGCATCTGCATAATAATTGATTAAAATATAAATTGCAGTAAGAATTTGCAATAATTTAAGTTATATCACGCGCGCCTGTAGCTCAGCGGATTAGAGCACTAGTCTACGGAACTAGGTGTCGCAGGTTCGAGTCCTGCCAGGCGCGCCATGTAGTTTTAGGCTTTGAGGTTTTTGCAGGACTCGAATAGAGCCCTGCAATAAAATGCGACAATAGGAGCATTTTAAGGGCGAATGGCCGACCCGAAACGAACGAAGTGAGTGTAGGGCGCCGAGTCCTGCCAGGCGCGCCATGTAGTTTTAGGCTTTGAGGTTTTTGCAGGACTCGAATAGAGCCCTGCAATAAAATGCGACAATAGGAGCATTTTAAGGGCGAATGGCCGACCCGAAACGAACGAA
>JAQUQI010000011.1:0-21982 GCA_028716165.1 Candidatus Omnitrophota bacterium | reverse complement strand
GTGAGTGGAGGCACGCCGAGTCCTGCCAGGCGCGCCATGTAATTTTGGAATTTTTTAGAATTATTCTTTAGCATTATCCTATGTCTGAATATTTAAATGATGAATTTTATATGTCAGAGGCGCTTAAGCAAGCGCATAAGGCCTTTGAAAAAGACGAAGTGCCCGTAGGTTGTGTTATAGCGCACGAATCAAAGATAATCGCCCGAGCGCATAATCAGGTGGAAACCCTGAAAGACCCCACCGCTCACGCTGAAATGATAGCCATTACCCAGGCGGCGTCTTTTTTAGGCAGTAAATGGTTGCAAGACGTATCGGTCTATGTTACAATAGAACCTTGCCAGATGTGCGCCGGGGCATTAGTTCTTGCCCGTATCAAGAGGCTTGTTTTTGGCGCGGATGACCCAAAGACAGGCGCCTTTGGTTCTGTCTGCGATATCTTAAAATCAAAAAATATTAACCATACTTTTGATGTTTTCCGAGGCGTAAAATGCCGCGAAAGTTCTTTATTGATTTCCGAATTTTTTAAGAAAAAGCGTCAAATGCAATAGGATTTTGCTATGGAGGGGTACCCAAGCGGCTGAAGGGGCGGGTTTGCTAAACCTGTAGTAGGGTTTTTCACCCTAGCGAGAGTTCAAATCTCTCCCCCTCCGCCATAGTTTTTGTTTGGGTCTGACCGTTTGGCCGGCAGGTTGTTTTAAAAAAATAATTTTAAATAAAATACTGCAAAAGTTTTTTACCCGGTTTTAGGGCTATTATAATGTCATATATCGTTATTGCCAGAAAATGGCGCCCCCAGGTTTTTGATGAAATAGTCGGCCAGGGGCATATCACAACCACTCTTCAGAATGCCATAAAGCAGGACAGGGTAGCGCATGCCTATATCCTGTGCGGGCCAAGGGGTATCGGAAAAACCACCACCGCCCGTATATTTGCCAAGGCATTAAACTGCCAGAAAGGCCCAAGCCCTAATCCATGCAATCAATGCCCTTCCTGCAAGGACATAACAGCCTCAAAGAGCGTTGATGTCATAGAAATAGACGGCGCCTCAAACCGCGGCATAGAGGAAATACGTAATCTTCAGGAGAGCGTAAAATTCTCACCGCAAAGCGGAAGATACAAGATATACATTATTGACGAAGTGCATATGCTGACAACAGAGGCTTTTAATGCCCTGCTCAAGACGCTTGAAGAACCTCCCGCCCATGTAAAATTTATTTTTGCGACCACAGCCGCCCACAAGGTGATACCCACGGTATTGTCGCGCTGTCAGAGATTTAATTTTAAACGGCTATCAGCCAAAGATATATCCGAAAAGCTCAAGCAGATTGCCAAAAAAGAAAAGATAGCCATTGACGAGCAGGCCCTTACAGGTATAGTAAGGCAGGCAGGCGGCTCCATGAGAGACGCGGAATCCATAATGGACCAGCTGGCGACATACTGCAAAGACAAAATTACCATCCAGGATACCAATAGTATCCTTGGCCTTGTAAGCCGTGAAGGGTTGGAATTGTTTGCCGGTTATATCATTGGCAAAGACACCTCTTCGGCAATACGGTTTGTCAACAAGATAATAGACGAAGGCGCCGACCCCGATCAATTCTTATTAAGCCTTATAGAGTATTTCAGGAATGCCATGCTTATTATGGAAGGTGAAGGCCTGTATGCTTCTACTGACCTTGCCGAAGAAGAGATAAAGAGCATATCAGAACAGTTTAAAGGCCTTACAAGAGAAGACATTCTCTATATGCTTTACAGCATGATAAATACCGCCAATACTATGCGTTCATATCCTATGCCGAAAATAGCATTAGAGCTCATGGCGGTTAAATTAAGCAGAAAAGATTCCATAGTTTCATTAAACGAGATATTGCACAGGCTTCGCGGCCTTGAGAAAAAAAGCGAAATAGCGTTATCCGGCGGGCAAACTCCGACGGTAAAACCCGCTACTGCCGACTCCTGCGCTTCGGCGCCGGAATCTCCTAAGCCGGCTGTGCCGGACAGTCAGCCTGATATATCCGACGCCGAATCCAGGCCCGACCTTTACCGGATAAGAGAGGCATTACAGCAGGTCATAAAAAATATCCGGCAGGAAAAGATATACATAGCCTCATGCCTTGAAGAGGGCAAATTGACTGATTTCAAAAATAATACGGTAATATTTGTGTTTCCCAAGAAAAATACTTTTCACAAGGAAAGCCTTGAAAAGCCCCAGAACAGGGAGCTTATAGAATCTAATTTTTCAAAGGTTTTGTCGGCGAAGATAAAAGTGGAATTTATCCTTAACGCTGATAGCGATGACGCGGACGCGCAGGCGGGGCAAAAAGGCGCCGGAAAGACACTCAATCCCATGAAAAAGGCCCTGTCGGACCCTATCATAAAGAGCGCGCTTGATATATTTGACGGCAATATAATGAAATTTATGTAAAGCGCCGGCACGGCACAAGGCGCGCGCCGGCAGGGATTGGTCCGGCTTTGGGCAAAGGATATTGTGGAAAAATATACCAAATCAATGACAAAACTTATCAATGCCTTGAAGAAAATGCCCGGGGTAGGCCCAAAAAGCTCGGAGCGTATGGCATTTCATATATTGAGGCTTCCCCTTGAAGAGGCCAAGTCATTGGCTTACTCCATATTAAAGGTAAAAGAATCCATCAAGTTCTGCAAGATATGCGGAAACCTTAGCGAGGAGGACGCCTGCGCCATATGCGATAATCCTCAAAGAGATAAATCCATTATATGCGTCGTAGAACAGCCGACGGACATTATATCAATTGAAAAATCAGGATCATTCAACGGGGTCTACCATGTGCTCGGCGGTTCGCTGTCGCCATTAGACGGTGTCTGCCCTGAAAATCTAAGGATAAAGGAACTTTGCGCGCGCGTCAAATCTTCAAGGCCGGCAGAGATTATTATAGCCACCGATTCCGATTCTGAAGGAGAGACCACGGCGCTTTATCTGGCAAGGATACTGAAAAAAGAAAAGTTTAAGGTCACCAGAATAGCCTATGGCCTTCCGATGGGCTCAAACCTGGAATACGCCGATCAGCTCACCATGGCAAAGGCCATGAAAGGCAGGCAGGAATTTTAATAGTATTTATATTACAGCGCTCTTGCCCTGCCGAAGGCCGGGCAAGGCCTGTCAGGGGCCGGAAGGCAAGTTCTGATAAGTTTTGGCAAGTTTTGGCAAGAGCATTTACCTTGACACAAGGCCTGGTTTTTAGTATATTAAGTGGCAATTCCACATTTAAACTAAAAATAGGGTTTTTAAAACAGCCACAACAGAGGAGGCTTATATGCAGGAATACAGGTTTTTAAGTTCCGCTCGTTTAGTATTTAAGATACTAAGCTGGTTGTCGCTTGGAATAGGTATTGTTTCGTGTATCATAACTCTTATTTCAGGTTCTAACGCGCAGGCTGTGCAGGCGCTTGAGACAGCTCCCAGAGCGGCGGGCTTTGTGTTTTTGATAATGGGATGTATTTATTTTCTTGTCCTTTATACGATTTCCGAGATGATAAGGATACTTCTTGATATCAAAAAGTCTTGCTGTAAACAATCGGTTTAATCAAATTTAAATAGAAGGCAGGCATGATATGATAGAGATACGCTGGCATGGACGCGGCGGCCAAGGTGCAAAGACTGCGTCTCAATTTTTGGCAGAGGCCGCGCTTGAGGCCGGAAAACATATCCAGGCTTTTCCCGAATACGGGCCGGAAAGGGCTGGGGCTCCAATACGTTCATTTACGCGAATTGACGATAAGGCCATAACACTGCATTCGCCTGTTACCAATCCGGGCATGGTCGCGGTGATAGACCCGACACTTCTTGATTGTATTGACGTTACGGAAGGTTTAGGCGAAGACGGGGTGCTTATTGTCAATACCACGCAGACTCCCAAGGACATCAGGAAAAAGGTAAAATATACAAAGGGTAAGGTGGCGACAGTTGACGCTACCAAGATATCGCTTGAGACACTCGGCATTCCTATGCCCAATACCCCGATGCTTGGGGCATTACTCAAGGTAAAAGAGGTAGTATCTATAGACGCTTTGATCTGTCAGGTCCGGCAGAAATTTCTTAAAAAGATAGGCGATGAAAAAACAAACGCTAATATCAAAGGCATTAAACGTGCTTATGAGGAGGTAGAGATAGGATGAGCGCTAAAGGCTGGAAAGATATCCCCATAGGCGGTATGATAGATAAGGCCGGTTCTGCCAAAGAATATAAGACAGGCGCATGGAGGGCGTTTAAGCCGGTTATTGACAAGAAAAAATGTATTAACTGCCTCCAATGCTGGATATACTGCCCGGATTCAAGTATTATCGTAAAAGACCAGAAGATGGAAGGTTTTGACTATGACCACTGCAAAGGGTGCGGGATATGCGCTTCCATATGCCCCGCAAAATGCATAAAGATGGAGCAGGAACAGGCATGAATAAAAAAATTATACCATTAACAGGCGACCAGGCTGTAGCAGAGGCCATGCGCCAGATAGAACCGGATGTGGTAGCGGCGTATCCTATTACTCCGCAGACCGAAATAGTAATGACATTTTCACAGTTTGTGGCTGATGGAAGAGTAAAGACGGAAATGATACCCGTGGAATCGGAGCATAGCGCCATGAGCGCCTGCGTAGGTTCCGCGGCCGCCGGCGCGCGGACGATGACAGCCACCTCGGCCAACGGGCTTGCCCTCATGTGGGAGATAGTGTATATAGCCGCTTCCATGCGCCTTCCGATAGTGATGCCGGTAGTAAACAGGGCATTGTCAGGGCCTATCAACATACATTGCGACCATTCCGATACCATGGGCGCGCGCGATTCGGGCTGGATACAAATTTACGCCGAGAGCGGGCGCGAAGCGTATGAGCATGCCATATTGGCTGTCAGGATAGCCGAGCATAGCGGCATAAACCTGCCTGTCATGGTTTGCCAGGACGGTTTTATCACAAGCCATTCCGTAGAGGGCGTGGAATTGTTTGATGACGCGGCTGTAAAGAAATTTATAGGTGAATATAAGCCCAATATGACCACGCTTCTTGATGTTGACAATCCTGTAACCTATGGCCCTATAGATTTGCAGGATTTTTATTTTGAGCACAAGAGGCAGCAAACCGAGGCCATGAAAAACGCGATTGATATTATACCTGGAATTATGAATGAATTTAACAAGGCATTTTCCAGAGACCTTAAGATAGTTGAAGAATATATGATGGATGACGCGGAAGCGTCCATAGTAGTATTTAGCTCCACGGCCGGCACTGCTAAATTTGTCGTAGACAGCTTAAGGGCAAAAGGCGTTAAGGCGGGCCTTGTCAGGCCGTGCCTGTTCAGGCCTTTTCCGAAAGAATATATCATAAAGGCATTGTCAAAGGTGAAGATAGCCGCTGTTCTTGACAGGGCCGATTCTTTTTCAGGCTGCGGCGGGCCGGTGTTTTCCGAGATACGATCCGCCATGTATGAGGCGAAACAAAAGCCTGAATTGATAAACTACATATTCGGACTCGGAGGGCGCGACATATTCCCCAATGACATAGAAGCTGTTTACAAGGATATGTCGGGCATATTAAAAACAGGAAAGATATCTAACCGGGTAAACTATATTGGAGTAAGAGAATAATGGCTAATATTAAGGAGCTTTCAAAACTGCCCGAGCGTTTGGGCCCGGGGCATAGGTTGTGTTCAGGATGCGGCGCATCCATTGTGGCAAGGCAGGTATTATTGGGCGCGGGCAATTCGGCGCTTGTGGCAGGCTGTGCTACGGGATGTTTTGAGGTCGCGACCACGATATATCCTTATACGGCGTGGAAAGTGCCTTTTATACATAATGCCTTTGAGAATGCCGCCGCCACAATGAGCGGTGTTGAGACAGCCTACAGGTCGTTAAAAAAACAGGGCAAGATAAAAAAGGACATCAAATTTGTTACATTCGGCGGAGACGGAGGCACTTATGATATAGGGCTCCAGTCTCTTTCGGGCGCGCTTGAAAGAGGGCATAATTTTGTTTATGTTTGCTATGATAATGGTGCGTATATGAATACGGGAATACAGCGTTCGGGTGCTACGCCGACAGGGGCTTCTACTACAACAGCGCCCGCGGGAAAGGTAAGCAGCGGCAAGCCGCAGTTAAGGAAAGACCTGACTGCTATTGTGGCCGCGCACAGGATACCGTATGTGGCGCAATGCTCTATATCAAACTGGAATGACCTTGTTACCAAGTCCCAGAAGGCTTTTGATGCCAAGGGCCCGGCATTTTTGAATGTTATGGCGCTTTGCCACAGGGGCTGGAGATTTCCGCAGGAGAACGGAGTGGCTATAGCAAAGACGGCGGTTGATACCTGCTTCTGGCCGCTTTATGAGATAGAGAACGGCAAAAAATATAAAATAAATTATACTCCCAAGGAAAAGAAACCCATAACCGAATGGCTTAAATTGCAGGGCAGGTTTAAGCACCTGTTTAAGCCCGGTAATGAAGAGATCCTGAAATCTATTCAGCAGGATGTTGACGACGAGTGGGAATATCTGCTTAAGCGTTCCGCTCTTTAATTTTAAAAGGCCCGAAAAAGGCGCGGATCAAGGGCGTTTTTGACAGGCCTTACAAGAAATATCAAAAATGCGGCATTCCCTGGTAGCTCAGCTGGTAGAGCGCGTGGCTGTTAACCACTAGGTCGCAGGTTCGAGTCCTGCCCGGGGAGCCAATTACTTCTAATATCCGAACTTTTTCGGATATTGGGGACAAAGGCCCTCAATCTGAAAAAGGTTGAGGGCCTTTAATTTTAAAAGCATACATAACCACTTATCAAAATTATAGGAGCTATATGTCGATTCCTGATTATCAGACAATAATGCTGCCTCTATTACAATTTTTGTCAGATGGCAAAGTTTATAATACTCGAGAGCTAATTGAAGGTTTAGCGTTCAAATTTACTCTAACCAATGATGAACGAAAAGAACTATTGCCAAGTGGGCAGCAGCCAATTTTTGATAACCGTGTTGGCTGGGCGCGCACCTATCTTAAGAAGGCCGGACTTGTTGAGTCCGATAAACGTGGTACCCAAAAAATATCTTTGAAAGGCCTCGAGGTTTTAAAAAAGAAACCAAATCGAATCGATATTTCTTTCTTAGAACAGTTTCCTGAATTTATCGAATTCCGGACTCTGAGGAATGCCTCTGGCGAAGAAGAAGCGTTACTCGAACATCACGGAAATAAAACCCCCGAAGAACTCCTCGAAGCAAACTTTACTTCAATTCAATCGGATCTTGCCCATGACCTGTTGGATAAAATCAAGGATTGCACACCTGAATTCTTTGAGAAAATTGTAGTCGATTTAATAGTAGGAATGGGATATGGCGGTTCTCGTTTGGATGCCGGGAAAGCTGTTGGAAAAAGTGGCGACGGTGGAATTGACGGTATTATCAAAGAAGATCGTCTAGGGTTAGATACAATTTATATTCAAGCTAAGCGATGGGAAAGTTCGGTACCGCTTAAAGAAGTTAGAGATTTTACCGGGGCACTAATAGCTAAAGGCGCTCACAAAGGAATATTTGTAACAACATCGCAGTTTTCAAAAGATGCGTACGAACATGCTCATTCTGTTAAGCAACCCAAGATTGTTCTAATTGACGGAAAAGCCTTAGTCAGCTTAATGATTGAGCTTGGGATTGGCGTTTCGACACAGAAAACTTATAAAATATCAAAAATCGACTCTGATTATTTTGAAGAGTAGTTTTATCAGAATGGCTACCGTTTAGTATTAGCAGGCGTCCTATTTATTTACACCCTGCCAAATGGATATAAAAAATCTCTTATTTTAGCGCCCCGTTATATGTAGGATGTTACCAAATAGGACGTCTACAAGATACAGGGTGTAGTTGTAACCGTTATACCGAATCTTCAGGAGTAATTATGATAACGACGACAAGACAAGTTAAACCTTTTTTAAAATGGGCCGGAGGCAAAGGGCAATTAATCGACCAGATTGCTCCATATTTGCCTCCAGCGTTTAAGGCAGGGCGTATAAAAAAATATTTTGAGCCATTTTTAGGTGGTGGCGCCCTTTTCTTCTGGCTTTCAGAACACTATGATTTTGAGTTGGCCTATCTATATGAGATAAACCCATGCGTAAATACTTGTTATCAAGTTATCCAGAAAAACGTTGGAAAGCTAATCAAGGAATTAAATGACTTAGAAAAAGAGTATCTTACCGCGTCAGAAAAAAAGCGGGAAAAGTTGTATTATGACAAGCGTGAGGAGTTTAACGCGTTTTTGCGTCGAAAAGCACAACACAGCGTTGTCCGCCGCGCGGCTCTTTTAATCTTCCTAAATAAAACCTGTTTTAATGGACTATACCGCGTAAATTCACAAGGCGAGTTTAATGTGCCATTTGGACGATACAAGAACCCGACGGTTTGTAATGAAGAAAATCTTTATGCGGTAAACGATCTTCTGCAAAAAGCCGAGATATTTTGTGGAGATTTCGCAGAGTGTCTTAAGGATGCGGGCGATGGATCGTTTGTTTATTTTGACCCGCCATATCGCCCTATCAGCGCCACTGCGAGTTTTACGAGCTATTCAAAAATTGCTTTTGATGACCAAGAACAAAAACGCCTCAGAGACGTTTACGGGAAATTGGATACAAAAGGCGCGTCTGTCATGTTGAGCAATTCGGATCCCAAGAATAACGATTCCGATGATGACTTCTTTGATGATCTGTATCGGGGGTATCATATTGAACGCCTGAATGCAACACGACTTATAAATTGCAATGCTGAACGCAGAGGCTCGATAACCGAAATTTTGGTAATGAATTATTAATAGACCGTGAGAGGAGAATTTATATGAAGACAGGTGGTATCGGAGGAGCTAATACCCAGACGGGTTTGAATTTTGAGAAGAAGGTTGATTTCCAGAAACTTCTCGGAGCGATCACGGGATATGAAATAAAAAAGGTTTTCGGCAAGTCGGGGATAGGGGTATTTTTTGAAGGAAAACTGGTTGCAAGATGTTTCCGCAAACATGATTTTTATCAATACTTGTCGGAGGAAGGCGTTGAATGGAAAGGGCTCATCTCTAAGAAGCTTTTGCCGGATGACGCGTTACTTGTGATCGTAAGGGAAACCCTTTTCATTATTGAAGTTAAATATCAGCAGGTGGCTGGTTCGGTAGATGAGAAACTTCAGACTTGCGATTTTAAACGTAAACAGTATCTGAAGCTGGTATCGTCTTTAGGCTTAAAAGTCGAATATGTTTACGTGTTGAGCGATTGGTTTAAGAAACCGGAATATAAAGATGTCTTAGAATACATACACAGCGTTAATTGCCACTACAGATTTAATGAATTACCGCTGGCATGGCTGGGACTACCTGTAAGAAAAGCATAGTAGAGAAAGCTGTGAAGGATAATATTCAATGGAAGAAAAGTGTGTTAAGAATAATGCAGAGATTCAGACAACAACAGTATGGTCGTTTCCCAACCGTGGTAAATGGCTGACGCATAACGCGAAATACCGCGGGAATTGGGCCCCTCAAATCCCCAGTAATCTTATCCGTCTGTATTCCAAAGAAAACGATACGGTTTTAGACCCTATGGTTGGCAGTGGGACAACAATGATTGAAGCAAAATCATTGGGTCGGCGTGGTCTGGGATTCGACATCCACTCAGAGGTTGTTAAGCTGGCTCAGGAGTCATGTAAATTTAGCTGTGACAAATGTCATGAGCCGATTATAAAACAAGGCGATGCGCGTAACTTGAAAACAGTCGATGATGAAAGCGTTGACCTCATAGCAACTCATCCCCCGTATCTAAACATAATCAAATATGGCACAAAAACTGCCGATGGTGATCTCTCTGCTATAAGCAGTCTGCAAAAGTTCTGCGACGAGATTGAGGAAGTCGCCCGGGAATGCTATCGCGTATTAAAACCCGGGAAATACTGCGGCATCCTCATTGGTGATACGCGTCGACGCAGGCATTATGTACCGTTGGCATTTTCCGTTATGCAACGATTTCTAAAAGCAGGATTCATACTCAAAGAAGATGTCATTAAGGTTCAACATAACTGTTACACTACCCGGTACTGGAGCGCTCAGGATAAAGATTTTCTTTTAATTATGCACGAGCATTTGTTTATTTTTAGGAAGTTGGGGCAAGACGAGAATAAAACTATTTATAAAGACAGTATTTACTCGGCGACTAACAAAGAATTGTAAATATAGGAGTCATTATTTAAATGAACGGCGGATTATTCATCACATTGTATGACGATAGGACGTTGGCTCTGTATCTCAAGTATGGGATATATGGCTTTTTAATGCCACCGATTATGACTCCAAGCCCATCGCCTTATAGCAGGCATTATAATGTTTTAGCGGATTATGCCTGTAGTAGACAAGGCACACATATTTTCTTTTTTCTTAAACGGAGAATTATTTACGGCGGAGTTGTAAAAGGAAACGCAGAGATAGCTTCTTTTTATCTAAATGGGAAAACAAGTCCTCTCGGGCGGGTAGCTAACGCGGAATTATTTTGGGATGAAAGCCAGAGGTATATTCCAACCGAACAAGAAGGCATATTCAAAGTCAGAGGTAAAGACCGAGCGCAACCCTTTATTCTACAATTTGAGAAAAACGATATTGTTACGGGTAAGCAAATATCGTCGGATGATTTATATTTTGAATTAGGGAAATACCCTTATCCGTTGCCTTCAAATACAATCCAAGGAATGGGATTTTGCACCCTTACTCCCGGTGAATCTTCAATAGCATACAAACTTCTTTCCCAAAGTGAAATTAAATTTAATGTAGCATCCGATGAAACCATGATTGTTGGTCAACACCAACAGCTATTTGATTCGGCGCATTTACCTGAAGACAACGTATATCAGAATGAAGCTCATATAGAGTTCTCTCTGTTGGCTGATATCGCACCAATCAAGCATTTGTTCCCTAAAGATGATTATATTTTATGCAGGCAGGTGCCCATATCGCCTTTCAAACCAGCAAATATGGACAGAGCTGATATGTGTCTTTACGGGCTTTCCAATCGCCTCGGAGAAGGAACGATCCCTAATATTATCATTGAGCTTAAACGTGATCAGGCAAACTTTAACGCATATAACCAAGTTGTCCGGTATCTCCGGTGGCTAGAGAAAATTACAAGCAAAGAAGGCTTTGCAAAAATACAGGCGTATATTATCGCACCAAATTTTAGCATCAATAAAAAGAAAATTGACGCAAGATATATTGAGAAGATCAAGCTCTATTCAATCATGAGCAAAGATTTTCAGCAGATAACATAATACAAAGGCAATATGGAAAACAAATATTTTGAACATCCTGAATTGTTATCCCTGCCGGTAAAAAGAGCGGCTTATAGCGATAGGACGGCTTGGCTTATGGCCAAAATGTCGAAATTGGCATATTTACCTTTTGAAAAAGATGACACTGAGCTGAAGTCTGCGTTACTGGAAGCCGGCTTCTCATTGGTCAATACATTTAACCAAGATGGAACGCAGGCCTTTTTGGCAAAAAGGGATTCTGACAAGATGGCAGTTTTATCGTTCAGGGGCACGCAGACTGAAGGCTTAACTCTTGAAACGTTCTTTGATGTGTTTACCGATTTATACGCCACCATGAAGGTGGATCAGAACAATGTCAAAACTCACAAGGGTTTTCTCTCTGCTTTTCAAAAAATACAAGCAGATGTTACTCAGCAACTGCAGTCTTTGGCTGATTATGGATTGTATGTAACCGGTCATTCTCTTGGCGGAGCACTGGCTTTAATTGCGACGTCCGAAATAAATTCAGATAACTTGGGGGCGTGTTATACATTCGGAAGCCCTAAAGTTGGCAACGAAGAATTCGACGATAAGATAAAAGCCCCTATTTATCGGGTTATCAATTCTTTTGATGTCGTGCCTTTTTTACCATTTACGCCGATAATGTTGCCCTTGTTCTGGCTGATCAAAAAGAAGGCGAAAAACGATAAGATTAAAATCCTTGCTGAAAATTTCAGCGAATATCGGCATCATGGAGATATGCGGTTTCTAACAAATGGGTCAGTAAATGCCGAGGCAAAAGTATTGACTGAATACCCTGAGCCGAATCGGTCATTGAATTTGATCCGCCTGTCGTTTACGGTCGCAAAAGATATCGGCGTGCAACACCATTCGCTTGACGCTTATTGTGAGAAGTTAGCGGGCTGGGCGTTAAAAAGGAATGCTCAATGAAAGATTTGTTTTGGATACTATCGATTGAGGGTGGCGGAATACGTGGTGTTTTCGCGGCTCAAATATTAAAGCGTATTCAAGAAGAATTAAAAATTACATTTTCAGAGAGATTTGACATCATAGCAGGAACAAGTACGGGGTCAATTATTGCGGCCGGGTTAGCTGTCGATTACCCTATTGATAAGATTGTAAGTTTATATAGAACTAAAGGCGAAAAAATATTTACAAGAAATTATTCGGAAAAGTTTAACTGGTTCAATTGGAAGGGGTTATTTCAGAGCAAATACAGCAATCATTTTCTTAAACAAGAGCTATCTGCTGTATTCGGGGATAAGACTTTATCAGATACCAAAACGCGCTTAATAATTCCCGCGTCGGACATTTCAAACGGCAATGTGTTCGTTTTGAAATCAAATTACGATCAAAATTTTGTAAGGGATAAAGATACTAAATTATTTGACGCTGTTTTGGCATCTTGCTCTGCTCCGACCTTCTTTGATCCGCACCGCATAAAGGAGTACCTTCTTGCCGATGGTGGATTGTGGGCGAACAATCCCGCATTAGTGGCGTTGACAGAAGCCATGGGAAGGCGTTTTAAGATTCCACGAGAGAATATACGCATCCTATCAATAGGAACAGGCCGGGGTAAGAAGTACTATGATCCCAAAGATGCTGATAAATCATGGGGATTTAAGCAATGGGGTACAGGACTCATTAGTACGGTTATGAACCTGCAGTCAGTTAATGTAGAAAACATTGTAAGGTTCATGCTGGAAGATGAAAAGTTTTTTACAATAAACTTTGATACGGATTGCGATGTGGCTTTAGACGACGTTTGTTTTGTGGAAAACTTAATCGCCAGAGCCGACGAACGCTTTACATATCTATTTGAAAAGATAAAAAAATTCTTAACCGGAGGCTAATTATGGAGCTGACAGCATATTTTGATTATTTCCTTGAGCATGAAGTAAACCTGAATCAAGACAGGATTAATACGATTGATGAAAAGGTAGGCGTCATTGGCGATTTGATAAAGGCAGATGAAACCTTTAAGAAATATTTCCGTGATCTAATGCCGCAGGGTTCTTATGCCCAAAAGACTATAATTAAACCTCCGAAAGATAAAGATTTTGATGTTGATGTCCTTTTGCGTTTGCAAAGTAATGACAAATGGCAACCAAGCGATTATATCCAAAATCTTTTTGATGTGTTCTCGATTAACGATAAATACAAGAAGATCACCGCCATTAATACGAGATGCGTCACGCTTAATTATAAAGGCGACTTCCATATGGATATCGTTCCGTGTGTTCAGCTACAGGGAAAAATTTGTATTGCCAACAAGGATGATAACAAGTGGGAAGAAACAAACCCTGAGGCGTATACGCAATGGTTGATGAGTAAGAATTCATCGGCCAACGGTTACTTGATAAAGACGATACGTTTATTTAAATATTTGCGTGATATTAAAGAAAATTTCTCTGTTAAGTCAATACTGCTCAACACGTTGCTTGGAACCTGCATGAATGATTCGGAGACGCAGTCGAATTTCAAGAATCTTCCGACATCCTTTATTACAATTTTCCAGCGGTTAGATGTTTTTCTCCAAAGCAATGTAACGGTCCCAACAATCAGCAATCCTACCTTGGTGTCAGAGGATTTCAACAGGCATTGGGATCAGAAGAAATACTCAAATTTCAGAGAAAAGATTCATCTCTATTATGATAAAGCGAAGCTTGCCTATGATGAAGCTGATAGAGCCAATAGTATAAAGTTGTGGCAGGATGTTTTTGGTGACGCATTTCCCGCTTCAATAGAAGAAAATGGAAAAACAAAAGCATTTGGTATTTTATCCGGCAACTCTAGGCCATGGAGTTCTTAATGTGTGTTGGTTTCGAAGGAATGAACAATTTTATTCGAGAGAAGCTCATTCAGTCACAGAACATTTCCCGAAATTAATTTTCTATACACGCGGAGAGGATATCCTTGTTCTCAAAGGAGACATAGAGATTAAAGATGGTGCAGATATTCTCGATGTTTACCAAATTGAAATTAAATTTCCGAAAAGCTATCCGAGAGATATCCCGATATTAATAGAAGTTGGTGGAAGAATCCCTAGAATAGCGAATCGTCATGTCAATGACAAAACAGGCATCTGTTGTATCGGGCCTCGTCTCGAACAAAGGCAGAAGTGGTTGAAAGATTCGAGGATTTACGTTTATATTACAGATTTTGTTCTTCCTTTCTTGGCCAATCAGTCATATTACGAACGCGTGGGTGATTGGAAAAACGGCCAATATGATCATGGGGCTAAAGGGATTCTGACCTATTACTCAGAGGCTTTCGGAATATCCGACAGAAATTTATTAGAATTATTTTTGCAATCACTGTCAGAAAACCAGCGATTTGGCAGAAACGACCTTTGTTTATGCGGAAGTAGCAAAAAAGCAAAAAAATGCCATTTGGATTTGTTCGATAAGTTACGAACTAATGGGTGCCCAGAATTATTTAAGGAAGACCTCGAAAATTTAAAGAAGGATACAAAAGCACAGGGAGAAAGATCCTCATCTGCAGGAGTCGAAAAAATACAAGCCGGAGATATTTTATGAACTCAAGAGGAGTTATTTATGGCAATGGGCGATTTAATTGATGAATTGAGGCGTGTCGATTTTGAAAAACCAATCATCTTCATTAGTTACGCTGGCGAGGAACTGTCGTTAGCAGATTTTATTAGGGATATTATCCATCGTCTGACCGAATCCAAAATTGAAGCGTTCGTTGCCAAAAGAGATATCCCGCCCGGCGAAAACCCACTAAAAACAATGATGGAAGAAAAACTTAAACACGCTAAAGCGATAATCCCTATATGCTCTGTTAAATCAAAGATATCTTCGTGGGTTTGGTGGGAGTCAGCGGCAGTGTGGGCTAAGGACAAGAAAGTTTATCCCCTGTTTACGAATATTTCGGCAAGTGATTTTGGAGCGCCGTTAACATTAGTAAGTCAAGGAAAGGAATATTTTTCTCAGCGAGAGTTTATTGAGACGGTGCGGATGGTTTGCGGAGATCTGGGGATTTCGATTGCTGGCAGGGATTTAACCAAGGACGAGTGGGATGCACACGAAAAGCTAAAAGGTGAATACTCTAAACCAGAGACATCAACAAAGATCACGGCAGATTTCAAAAAACTTGAAATGACTCAGGACTTGCACAAATATTCGTTTGTTTTTGAAATTGAAAATAGAAGTTCCAGAAAATTTGAAGATGTCGACGTCGAGTTATATTTCCCAAAAGCTTATCTTGAAAAAACAGACTGGAACTACCCTCATTTAAGAGGGTCTGACTCACGCGACAAGCCGGGGTATCTCTGTCTAATTTTTTCGTTTTCGGGATTATCCGATACCGCTAAAAAACAATTTATGAGTGATCTATTGCCGGGTAAGAAGCTAAAGCTCTTCGGTGAAGATGGAATGACTAGACTTCATTATTTTATGGATCACGATCGGTGGGACAAGCGGTTCAAATATGATATACAATGGAAGGTGTATATCAATGGTGGAGCTCCCCAAGAAGGCAGTATTCCGTTAAACTCCGTTCAATACTTTTAGCCCCAGTAATAATGCTTTATCATCCCGCCCAGTCGTGATTCGCACTTAATCTTGCCAGTGTTGCTTCGCGGCTTATATTCAAGCGGCTCATTAGCCATCCCTGAATGCGGGCGTTTGGTGTTGTAATGCTCGACGTATTCTCGGATCAGGTATTTGAAATGTTCCTCGCCAAATACGAAAAAATGCTCCAGACATTCCCGCTTTATGGTTCCCACGAATCCCTCGGCGTATGGATTTAGATTCGGTGAGCGATAAGGAATGCGCTTGACCTTCGCATTAACCGACTTAAACAATTCGTCAAATTCCTTGGGGAATTTCGTGTCGCCGTCCCTGATGAGGAGCTTTTTGGTTTTATCCTGAAATATAAATGACACGCTCTTTGTGGCGTTGACAATCCAGTCTTTATTGGGCTTATCGGTCATACCGGCTATATGGACTTTCCGGGTGCGGATATTGATAAAGAATAAGACATGGAATAGCTTAGGACCCAATGCCGTCCAGATTGTCTTCGTGAAAAAGTCGCACGCCCAGAGTGTTTCAAAATGCCTTTTTATAAACGCGTCCCACGAGTCTTCCTTGCGCTTCGGGCTTGGGTCTATGCCGTTTTGAATAAGGATATTTTTTAGGGTATTGCGGGTAAAACGCAGGAGCCCGAGCTTCTTTAGCTCGCCCATTATTTTGCCATAGCCCCAGAGATGGTTTTCCTTGGCCATGCGGATAACAAGATCAATGATCTCTTGTGTGGTCTTTTTAGGTCTTCCGCGTTTGGGTGGGTTCTTACTGGTCACGCCGTCACCTACCCATCGCCTAAAGGTCGAATAGCCTACAATGGATATGACCTGTTTGATCTGGCCTCGTAAGGGCAGACCGTATTTGATAAGGCGTCTTTTCTCGGCCGGGGTGGTAGTTATCCTTTGCGGGAGCTTGGAGCGCAATATCTCGTTTTCGACCTTCATGAATTCGATCTGGCGGATTAGCTGGCCTTGGGTCATCTTGCCCAAGAGGCTCAAAAACTCTTGGAAAAGCGAGCCGTTTATGGTATAAGAATTGGTGTAGTTCACGATCTTTTTAGCCTCCTTTCGGTTAATGGTTCAAAACTCAGCCAAGCCTCTATTTTACAGCAGGTTACGGCAGGTTCCCACGAGTAGTTTTCAAGGTCTCATCTTTTCTGCACCCCTCTGGACACAAAATCCGGCAAATCAGGCAAATTCTCTTCAAAAATTCTTATTATTTTAAGGCAGTTTTAAGGCGTTTAGCGGGACACTTCGGCTAAGGCGTAAGGCCGGAGTCTGTCTTGGGCTGGTGTATTCCGAGGTAAAACGATGATTCTGGTGTGATTTCGTGAGGTTCGTTCGGTTCTAAAGCGCTTATAACGCCATAAAAGTCCGCAGTCGGACGTCTGCCCGGGGAGGGAGGCAATTTCTGCAACTTATTTTAAATAAATAAGTTAAATAAAGAGAGTCTGTCGTTATGCGATAGACTTTCTTTTTTTATTTGACATATTCGGATTGTTTGATAAAATAGTTATGAACAACAGTTCATAACAAGGGAGCCTATTTGTGAGGCCTAAAAAGACAAGATGGGTAAAATGTATTCCGGATGAGCGGTGTTTTAAGCCTCTTTGTAAGCCGATAAGCAAATGTGAAGGTGTTTACTTGTCTCTTGATGAATTTGAGGCTATTCGTCTTGCTTGTCTTGAAGAGCTAAAGCAAATTGATGCCGCAAAACTTATGAGGATATCGCATCCGACTTTCTCGCGGATTTTAACCTCTGCTCAACGCAAGATAGCTGACAGCTTAGTTAACATTAAAGCGATAAGGATTGAAGGGGGTTGCTGTAAAATCAAGAAAAGAAGCTAACAGGAAAAAAGCTGATAAAGGAAGAATAGTAAATGATAATAACTGATTTATTTATTGCAGGTATAAAAGCCGTAATAGAGTATACCTCTGTTCATGTGTTAACCTGTCTTGTTCCAGCTTTTTTCATTGCAGGCGCCATGTCAGTTTTGCTTCCGAAAGAAAAAATTATTCAATATCTCGGTCAGAAAGTCCCAAAGTATAAGGCCTATCCATTAGCAGTTATCGCAGGCCTGATGTTGGCAGTATGTTCTTGCACCATCTTGCCCTTGTTCGCAGGGATAAAAAAGAAAGGCGCAGGCATAGGTCCTGCTTTAGCTTTCTTATATACGGCCCCCGCAACTAATATAATGGCCATTCTTTTTACGGGAAGTGTTTTGGGATGGAGTTTTGCTTTAGCAAGAATAATCCTGTCTATTACTTTTTCCAGTCTAATTGGCATAATAATATCTACAATGTTTAAGGAAGAAGATACGGAAGAGGAGAAAAAAGTGGCTCTTGCTTTTGTTAGTGCTGAAGCCAAGGATACGAAAGAACTGTTTTTCTTCGAGAAGCACAGGTTAAACTTATTTTTTATTACACTCGTAGCTATTCTTATTGTAGGAACAAGGGTAAATGGGTACTTAAGATATGTTGGAATATCAGGTTTGATAATTATCTTGGCGATATTGACTAAATTATTCTTTACCAAAGAGGAAACTAAAGCCTGGCTTTCTGAAACATGGTTTTTCGCAAAGAAGATATTTCCACTCCTCTTAGTCGGTATTTTTGTTGCAGGAGCCTTAACAACGCTCTTGCCTCAGAATTTTCTTACAACCTTTATGGGTAAGAACACGCTGTCTGCCAACCTTATTGCTGTATTATTCGGAGTGTTTATGTATTTTCCTACCCTGGTTGAAGTTCCTATGGCAAAAATGTTTTTAGGCCTTGGAATGGCGAAAGGCCCCCTATTGGCATATCTGCTTGCAGACCCTGTCATCTCATTTGCCAGCATCCTTGTGGTGAGAAAATTCATAGGCAATAAGAGAACGCTTGCATATGTGGGCTTAATTATAGTATTCACGACCATTTCAGGATTGATATATGGTGCAATAGTCCGTTGAGAGGAAGGTAGAAAATGAAAATAGAAGTTTTAGGTCCTGGTTGTCCAAAGTGCGCAAACACAGAGGCAAACGTTAAAAAGGCTTTGGCTGAATTAAACAAAACAGCCGAGGTTGTCAAAGTTACCGATATTGATACTATGATTGATAGGGGTATCGTGCAGACTCCCGCGCTTATCATTGACGGAAAGATAATCATGCAGGGGAAAATTCCTTCAGTTGAGCAGATAAAACAATTTATTCAGAAGACATTAAAATGAACAAATCCGAGAATTGGCAGGGCATTCCCAGAGAAGATATTCCTTGGTATCCCACGGTTGACTTGAAGAAGTGCGCTGGTTGTAAGGAATGTTTCAATTTTTGTAGCCACGGAGTGTATGCTTGGGATAAAGAGAAGAATAATCCAAAGGTGGTAGGGCCGTATTCCTGCGTGGTGGGATGCAGCAGTTGCATGGGGATGTGCCCACAAGAAGCTATATCATTTCCACCTTTAACTATTTTGAAGAATCTAAAGAAAAGCCAACATGAGAAAGATAGAGAATGAAGAAAAACATTCTGATAACCTGCATAATCACGATTTCAGTAATTGCCATGTTTGTTTTAAAAGGTGCGCCACAGGCAAAAGCCGCAGAGTCCAAATCTTCTACCAATTCAGCGAACAAGGTTATGGTCTATTATTTTCACGGAACGTTTCGTTGCTACACGTGCATGAATATGGAGAAATATTCTAGGGAGGCGATTGAGACGAATTTTAAAGACGCGCTCCAATCGGGAAGACTTACGTTTCAAGTAGTCAATGTTGAAGAGCGCGGCAACGAACATTTTGCAAACGATTATCAGTTGTATGCCAAATCGCTTATCTTATCTCTTATTAAAAACAGCAAAGAAGTTAAGACAAAAAATCTGGACAAGATTTGGGAGTATGCCCACAATAAGTCAAGATTCATTGATTATGTAACGGCTGAGACAAGCGCATTTCTCAAGGACTCTTAATAATGGACATATGGGCGGCTTTTGGTTCAGCGTTGTGGCTTGGGATACTGACTTCAATCAGCCCTTGTCCTTTGGCTACGAATATAGCAGCTGTTTCTTTCCTCTCTAAGAAAATAGCGCACCCAGCAATGGTGCTTATTTCAGGGCTTGCTTATACGATTGGGAGGATGGTAGCTTATGTTTTACTTAGCTGGTTTATTATCAGTTCATTTTTAGGCATACCGCAGGTCGCGCAATTTTTACAGAAATACATGGCAATAGCATTGGGGCCGTTTTTGATTGTCGCGGGTTTATTTTTATTAGAAGTATTTACTATAAAATTTCCCAATATAACACTGTCCCAAAGGTATCAGAACAAACTTGTCGAATCCGGAGCGCCAGGCGCCTTACTTTTAGGTTTTATCTTCGCTTTGGCATTTTGTCCGGTTTCTGCGGCATTATTTTTTGGTAGCCTAATACCTTTAGCGTTGAATAGCAAATCCGGAACACTGTTGTCGCTTATCTACGGAATTGGGACAGGGCTTCCGGTATTACTATTTGCAGTGGTGATTGCTCTTGGAATTGCATCATTGAGTTATTGGTTTCAACGAATAACTAA
The DNA here is from genome assembly GCA_028716165.1 of Candidatus Omnitrophota bacterium. Classification (NCBI taxonomy): domain Bacteria; kingdom Pseudomonadati; phylum Candidatus Omnitrophota; species Candidatus Omnitrophota bacterium. Next base: position 1,605 of record JAQUQI010000011.1, on the reverse strand, counting down.
ACTTGAATACTATACTCGCAGAATTACCGGAATTATTTTTATCTTCGTTGGATTGTATCATTTGGGAATCTACATTTTAAAACTATTTTAAGACGGATAGTGGAAATAGAAAAAAAATAATATATTAGCAGGCGTCCTATTTAGCTACACCCTGCTAAATGGATATAAAGAACTTCTTATTTTTTGGCACCCCGTTATATGTAGGGTGTTACCAGATAGGACGTCTACAAGATAATAGATAACTGGCTGTCGCTAAGAAGTTTATGGAAGTCGTAGCATTCAAATACGACATGGCCGATTTTAACAAGAGGATAAAATACTTCTTTGAACGCCATGACGGCGCATAATCTAAGTAAACGCAATGAATACGAAAATATGCTTTATCCGCCATGCCGAAAGTGAATCAAACGCTGGGGGCAGGACATCTGATCCGGCGACTATACCGCTGTCTAAGCAAGGAATAGCTCAGGCAGAGGCGCTGGCTTTGACTCTATCGGACAAACCCGCTCTCGCGGTGACATCCCGTTATATCAGGACGAAACAAACGGCATTGCCTGTTATCAAGAAGTTTAAAGACGTTTTGCAAGAGGAATGGGATGTCCATGAGTTTACTTATTTATCGCCTGCGAAATGCGAGAATACCATATCAGCAGACCGGCTTCCTATGGTGCATGCATATTGGCAAAAGTGCGATCCTTTTTATTGTGACGGTTTAGGCGCTGAAAGTTTTGTTGATTTTTTGGGCCGGGCCCGGCGCGCAATTGAGAAACTAAAACGCCTTAATCATAAAAATGTTGCCATATTCAGTCATGAGCAGTTTATCAAAGCCGTTATATGGCTTATGGGTTCAGGCCGTAATCCTATTGACTCCGAGAAAATGAAGGCTTTTAAGCAGGTTTTGCTTATTGACCGTATCCCGAATTGCGGAAAGGTTACAATTTTTTTATAATCGCTTATAGTTATTAATCAGGCTAAATGGAAAAAATGATTGTTGAAAATTGCCGGGTAGAGTATAATATATTTCAAACTTTACAGCTGTTAAAAAAAGGAGGGGATATGTCTATAATATCCGAGTTTAAGGAATTTGCCGTCAAGGGAAATGCCATAGACATGGCCGTGGGTATTATCGTAGGCGCTGCTTTTGGTAAGATAGTTAATTCTCTTGTCAATGACGTTATTATGCCGCCCATAGGCCTGCTCCTGGGCGGGACGGATTTTAGCAACCTAAAGCTGGTGCTAAAAGCGGCAACGATTGATAAGCCGGAGGTTATTTTAGGATACGGGCTTTTTATTAATAATCTGGTTAATTTTATTATAGTGGCTTTTTCCATATTTTTAGTGGTAAAAGGTATAAATACACTGAAGAAGGGCCTTCCCGTAGATAAAAAATAATAATCCGGTTTTTATCACAAGCCGCGAAAAGAGTTTTTAAAAAAAACAGGCAAAGCATAGCCAATGATGTATATTGGCATAAGCTTGGTAACGTATAATGTTCTCTGTAAATTCAGCTTGAAATACCAATAAAAAAGGGTGTATCCTTTCATTGTTAGAAGTAAAAGCTTTCAAGAATAGCCTTGAAGCTTAAACATGAAAGGAGGAACACCC
>JAQUQI010000010.1 GCA_028716165.1 Candidatus Omnitrophota bacterium | reverse complement strand
AACCTACGGCGTATTCAAGCATAAGTTTAAGTTCCGGTATGTCTTTCGGAGCCATTAAAACAATATTAGGTATATGGCGCAAATAAGATATATCAAACACCCCGTGATGGGTAGCGCCATCTTCTCCCACAACGCCTGCCCTGTCTAAGCAAAACACGACATGCAGGCCCTGCAAGGCCACATCATGTATAATTTGGTCATACGCTCTTTGCAAAAATGTGGAATATACCGCCACAACAGGTATCAAACCTTTTTTGGCAAGGCCGGCGGCAAAACCTACGGCATGGCCTTCTGCCATTCCCACATTAAAAAACCTGTCCGGAAATATTTTTTCAAATTTGCTAAGCCCCGTCCCCTCTGTCATGGCCGCCGTAACAGCGGCTATCCTCTTGTCTTTGGACGCCAATTCAACTATTTTTTCGCCAAAACCCGTGGTAAAACTATCTCCGCTTTGGACAAGAGACGTACCATCCTCGGTATCAAACGGCACTATACCGTGATATTTCGCGGGCGCGTTTTCCGCGAATTTAAAACCCTTGCCTTTTTTAGTAACGACATGTATCATTCTGGGTTCCTTAAAGGACATGACATTATTCATTACTTCTGCCATGGCTTTTATATTATGTCCGTCCACAGGCCCGAAATATCTTATACCCATTTCTTCAAAGATGATACCTGGAACAAGCAGATTTTTCAGCCCTTCTTCAAGTTTTTGGGCCGCTTTCGCCAGCCTGAATCCCAACCTGGGCACGCGCCTGATAAGCCTTTCCATGTCGCTTCTAATCCTATTGTACATGGGATTGGTTATCACGCGGTTAAGATACCTGCTAAAGGCACCCACGCTTGGGGATATAGAGAACTCATTATCGTTCAAAATAATTACTATATCTTTCTTCAGCTGGCCGGCATGGTTAAGCCCTTCAAATGCCATACCGCCGCCTAATGACCCGTCTCCAATAACAGCTACTATCTTTTCTCCGGAAGATTTGATGTCGCGAGCGCAGCAAAGGCCTAAGGCTGTTGATATTGACGTGGAGCCATGGCCTACGGTAAACACATCATATTCGCTTTCATCCGCGTTGGGGAAACCGCTTATGCCGCCTTTTTGTCTTAAAGTATGAAAGCTATTCTTTCTTCCGGTAATAATTTTGTGCGCGTATGCCTGGTGGCCTACATCAAAAACAATCTTATCTTTGGGGGTATCCAGACAATAATGCAGGGCCAATATAAGATCAACGGCGCCAAGGCTTGGAGCAAGATGCCCGCCTGTTTTTGAAACAGTATCAACCATAAAACCCCTTATCTCGCCTGCAAGTTGTGCCAGCTCATTCCAGCTTAACCCTTTAAGATCTTGGGGAGATTGTATTGAATCAAGTATACCCATGATTTTTTACGTTTTTCTGTTAAGGATATAATCGGCTATGCGGCAAAGGCAGTCAGACCTCTTGCCAAAACATAATATTATATCTTTTGCTTTCCCGGTCAATTCCCGCGCGTACTCAAACGCGTCTCTTCTGCCGGCAGGTAAAGCGAATGCCTCATTATCAATAATGTCGTCCGTTATTTGGAATACAAGACCTAAGTATTCACCGAATTTGAATAATGCCTCAATGTCTTTCTTGCGTCCGCCGGCTGATACGCCCCCGATCTTGCACGAGGCCGCTATCAAGGCCCCTGTCTTATGCGTATTGATATATTCTAAATCCGCTGGGCCTTTTGCCTGCGGCGCGATATCGGCGGCCTGGCCCGCTACCATACCGTGTATCCCCGCGGCATAAGAAAGTATTTTTACCATCTCCATATTAATCGTGCAGTCAGCCGAGGCGCCCGCAAGCACATTAAACGACTCTGTTAATAAAGCGTCCCCGGCAAGGACTGCCGCGGCAATGCCAAATTTTTTATGCACAGTAAGGCGGCCTCTGCGAAAATCATCATCGTCCATGCACGGCAGGTCATCGTGCACCAGAGAATAGGCGTGCACCATTTCAATGGCGCAGGCGGGTTTAAGCGCGCGCGTATACCCTGATTTTGATATTACTTCGGCGCATGCCAGGCAAAGTATAGGACGTATCCTCTTGCCGCCTTTTAAGGCATACGCCATAGCATTGCATACCTGCCTGTTCCTGCCTCCGGGAACAGGCAAAAGCAAGGCCAGCTGTTTTTCAATTACCGTTTTTTTTCTGTCAAAATATTTTTTTATATCCATATCCCGCTTGTCCGACAAAAGCGAATTTTTAGAACAAAAGGCTTTCGCCTTTTGGCCGCTTTTTCCTGCCCGCGCTTTTTGGCCTGACGGCCGCGGACGCTTCATTCGGGAATTCACCGTCAAAATCTTTAGCGGATAATTCTCCCGACCCGTCCCTTACCAGCATCTCTACTTTCTTTTTTATCTCGTTAAGTTTTTTTTCACAAAAAGATGCCAGTTTCATTCCCTCTTCATATTTTTTTATGGCCTCATCAAGGTCAACCTGACCTGTTTCCAAATCACCCGCAATCTGTTCAAGCCTGTTAAGCGCTTCTTCAAACCTGCCCTCTGCCATTTTTATCTCCGTGTTTTTTTACCCAGGTTTCTTCGCGATTTAAGGTTTCTCCACCCTGCTGATAATTTCACCTGCCAAAAATCTGGTTCTGATAAGCGCGCCGGATGCCAAATCCGAAGCGTCTTTGATAATACTGCCGTTATGCGCACGCATGGTTATGCTAAACCCTCTACGCAATATCGCGTCAGGGCTTAATGCCTCAAGCCTGTTTTTTAAAGCCGTAAACGACTGGTGTTTTGAACGAGTAAAAAAAACCAGCGCCTGGATCATACGTTTAAGCGTTTCATCAAACCTCTGCTGATATTGTTCTGCCATAAAAAGCGGCTGTCTGAAGGCGTAACTTTTTTTGACACCATCCAGGCGGTCCTGCATTATTCGCACACGGGATATGGCCGCTCGTTTAAGCCTGTCTTTAAGTTTTTCTATATCAGAAATCATGTCCTCTTTTCTACCGATTACAAGCTCCGCGGCGGCCGACGGTGTTGGCGCGCGCAGGTCGGATACAAAATCGGATATCGTGTAATCAATCTCGTGGCCGACAGCTGATATAACCGGGATACTGGAATCATAAATGGCCCTGGCTACCAATTCTTCATTAAATGCCCACAGGTCTTCTATACTGCCTCCTCCCCTGGCCAATATGATAACGTCAACATTCTTCAGCCTGTTAAAATCCGACAAGGCCCGGACTATTTCATTTGCCGCGCCCTGGCCCTGGACTTTAACAGGTAAAATTATAATATGCGTGTTCTCGTACCGCCTGTTTATAATGTTAAGTATGTCCCTTATTGCCGCGCCTGTCGGGGATGTGATTACGCCTATGGCGCCGGCCAGTTTCGGGATAGGTTTTTTGGCGGATTCGTCAAACAGGCCTTCGTTATAAAGTTTTTTCTTAAGCTGTTCATAAGCCGCCTGCAAACTCCCTATGCCTTTGGGCTCTGCCTTGTCAATATAAAGCTGATACTGGCCTCGTTTTCCGTAAACACCTATCCTGCCCGAACATATCAAGCCTAAACCATTCTCTATGGTAAACTTTAACCTGGCAAGCTGATGTTTGAATATTACGCAGCCAAGAACACTATCCGCGTCCTTTAAACTCAAATAGCAGTGCCCCGAAGAATGCAGAACAAGATTTGATACCTCTCCTTCAACCCATATATTTTTAAAAGAGTTTTCAAGTATAAGGCTTATATCTCTGGTAAGTTCGGTAATAGAGTAAACCTTGTTTTCAGGGGCTAAACCAATATCAGTCATAATAAATACGCGTCTGGTTTTATTTGCAAATGCAGTGTGCGCAGGGGGCCTTTTATAAAATATCAGAAAATTTCTTAATTTACGCTTAAAAAACAAACCGCCTTATTGACAGGGCATGGCCTGTTTGCGGCTCTATCTCAACCACGGCGCCATGTATATGGACATCGTCTTCGGCCATTTCAAACTTAACGGGCATTTGCGTTATAAACCTTTCTAATACATGCTCTTTTTTCCTGCCGATAACGGAATCCATGGGGCCTGTCATGCCTATGTCCGTAATATAAGCCGTGTGTTTATACAGCAATCTTTCATCAGACGTTTGGATATGGGTATGTGTCCCGAACACGCATGAGACAGCACCGTCTAAAAACCAGCCTAAGGCGACTTTTTCGCTTGTCGCCTCGGCGTGGATATCAACAAATATGCTATTGGTTTCTTTTTTTAACGCGTCAACGCAGGCGCGCGCTTTCTTAAACGGGCAATCAACCGCCTGCATAAATACGCGGCCTATCAGGTTAATAACACCTATGCTTTCCCCGCTGCGGGCCTTGAATATGCCGCACCCGCACCCGGGAGCAGAATCGGGATAATTCGCCGGCCGTAAAAGCCTTTTCTCTCCGGCTATATATTCTGCCGTTTCCTTCTTTTTCCATATGTGGTCTCCGGACGTCAGGACATCTATACCGCAGTCAAAAAGCTCATTGGCAACACTTTCGGTAACGCCGCTGCCGCCGGCGGAATTTTCAGCATTGGCAATGGTAAAACCTATCACTTGCCTCTTCTGGATATTTTTTAATTCGCGCTTAAGAATATTTCTTCCCGGAGCGCCTGTTATGTCTCCAATCAACAATACATTCATACTCTATACCTGTTATCTGGCGTATTCCATGGCGCGTGTTTCCCGTATAATAGTCACTTTTATTTCACCGGGATAATCAAGGTTTTCTTCTATCTTTTTCGCCATGTCCTTGGCCATGCTTATTGCCTGCAAATCGTTTATCTTGTCAGGCTGAACGATCACGCGCACCTCTCTGCCTGCCTGTATGGCAAAGGATTTTTCAACGCCCTTGAAACCATCGGCTATACCTTCAAGTTTTTCAAGCCTTTTAACATATGTCTCAAGGGTTTCACGGCGCGCGCCCGGACGCGTCGCGCTTATGGCATCAGCGGCCTGCACCAAAACAGCCATAACGGAATTGGCCTCAATATCCTGGTGGTGGGCCTCAATCGCGTGGATAACCGCCTCTGTTTCGCCGTATTTACGGGCCAGATCGGCGCCTATCTTGGCATGGCCGCCTTCAACCTCATGGCTTACGGCCTTACCGATATCGTGCAAAAGCCCTATTCTCTTGGAAAGATTAAAATCAATGTTTAATTCGCCCGCCATTACACCCATAATATAAGCGACTTCTTTTGAATGCTGCAGGGCATTCTGGCCGTAACTTGTCCTGTATTTCAACCTGCCGAGCAGTTTGATCAATTCAGGATGCAGGCCGTGTATATTAACGTCAAAAGCGGCTTTTTCACCCTCTTCCCTTATATTGACGTCCATCTCTTTCTTAACTTTTTCAACAACCTCTTCTATTCTGCCCGGGTGTATCCTGCCGTCTTCAATAAGTTTTTCAAGTGTGCGCCTGGCGATCTCACGCCTTACTATGTCAAAGCTTGAAAGGGTAACGGCTTCAGGCGTATCATCAACAATAACATCCACGCCTGTTGCCACTTCAAGCGCCCGTATATTTCTACCTTCACGCCCTATTATCCTGCCTTTCATATCGTCATTCGGCAGGCTCACAACGCTTATCGTTGATTCAACGGTGTGGTCCGCGGCATAACGCTGTATGGAAAGACTTATTATTTCGCGCGCCTTTTTGTCAGCCGATTCCTTTACCTGCTCCTCCAAGCGTTTAAGCGTTATCGCCGCTTCCTGCTTGGCTTCATCCTGCATCCTTAAGACAAGCAATTTCTTCGCTTCTTCGGATGACATGCCGGCAACTCTTTGCAGTTTCTGTTTTTCTTCAGCCAATACCCTGTCAAGCTCGGCCTCTTTGTTCGTTATGGCTTCCTGTTTTTGTATAACAACCTGCTCTTTTTGGGTTATATCTTTTTCTTTCCTGTCAATCAGATCTGATTTCCTTTCAATGTTCTCTTCTCTTTGCGTAAGGCGCTTTTCCAGTTCTTTCAATTCCTGCCGCGCGTCTTTCGTCTCCTGGTCAAAATCAGACCTCAATTTAAGCTTAAGATCTTTTGCCTCAAGCTCTATCTCTTTTCTAAGAGTCTGCGCTTCTTTTTGCGCTTCTCCAATTATTTGTTTCGCTTTTTCGCCCGCAGATTTATTTTTCTTTGATGATATTAAATTGCTTATGAAAAAACCTATCACAAAAAACAATATGCCTGCTAAAAACACAGGAAAAGACAATATTACCTGTCCAGTACCATTAAGCATAAAACACCTCTATCCTTTCTATGTTTAAACCTGCCCTTTTTCGCAAATAAAGGCAGCCCGGGCGTATATTAACACGCCCCGAGAACATGGTCTTGGCATAATTAGACAAGTGCCATGCCGTCAATCGCCCCTGAAGGGGCCTTTTTTAATTATGCGGCAATAAGTTTGGTGACAGGTATGTCCCAGGGTAAAGCCTTGATCCTTCTTGTAAGCTGGAGTTTGAATGCCAGCCCTATGGTAGGTATCTTATTTGGCAGGCGTCTTAGGAATCTATCAAAATAACCTTGGCCGTGTCCTATGCGGTTGCCTTTGCTGTCAAAAGCAATGCCTGGAACTATCACTAAATCAATATCTTCAATGTTGACGGCCTTTATACATTCCTTTCTTGGTTCCATTACTCCGAAAGGGCCCTTAACAAGATCTCTTGCTGGGCATGTAATTTCTGAAGGGATCAATTGTTTCTCCTTGGTTTGTGTCACCGGAACTACTACCCGTTTGCCTCTTTTGAGCGCCTCTTCTATCATGCCGGTTGTATCAACTTCATACGATTTTGACACATAAAACATGATAAGTGAAGCATCCCTAAAGCACTTCTCTTTTAGAAGCCTCCTTTTTATCTTATCACTTTTAATAATACGATCTTGCCTTGTTTGTAAGCGCAATCTCGCTAAAATTTCTCTTCTAATCGTGTCTTTTTTGTGTTCCCGTAAATCATCTAATTTTACCACAAACCCCTCAACAGGTCAAGCTGTTTGGCCGCAGTTTAAAATATATTAAAACACTCTTTTTCAAGAGGCGTAAAACAGGTCATAACCCCGGCACAGGCCTTTCCTTAAGAGCTTTATAACCTGCCCCTGAATCAGCTGACGGCAAAAGCGCAACAGGCTCTGTAAGAAGGAATCTCCCTTTCATTATAGAGTCTTTTAATTCTTCCGCTATTGCTCTTGCCTTCGCATAGCTTGAAAGAGAGACTGTTGGAGTTTCTTTACCTCTAAACAAAATACTGCCCGATTTTAATTGCTTATAATTTACCTCTCCAAGGGAATTGGATATGGCATTGGGATAGTCATTGGAATAATCAACTATTTGCGCATATATATCTTCATCTTTTACAGCGGCGTATTTTAATACGTCCTCATTCAGCACAGGTATCGGTATGCCAATGCCTACAGCGAGGCTGACGCCATAACCTTCAAGCGATATCCCGCGCAGCCATTCGGGCTTCATCTGTTTCAAATCACCCATAACAGCCAATGTCCCTGCCGGGCATTGAGGCACGCCGTTAGCCTTTCTCTTCACGCAAGGATTGTGCTGTGTGCCATGCCATACCACATAGCCTTGTCCGCCTGCCAAAAATATCCTTGTTCCTATACCTATAGTCATGTAATAAGGGTCGTTTAAGAGCGGGGATAACTGGCCTGCCGAGCAATAATTCGCGTTTCCGGCCTCGGGTTTTAATATGCCCATATAAGTATATATTGTCTTTTCCTTACCCATATTAACCGCGACATTGTAGTTCTGATAGCAATTTCTCGGATTAAACAATACCGCTTCATTGAGGTCTTTTATATTGATAAAAGTATCAAGCTTTTTCCTCGGGTAACAATCCGTGCCATAGGTTATCGCTGAAAGCCTGACATCTCTGCCTGAAACAAGGTCTTCTATAACATGTCCGCCTCCATACTCAAACCTGCCGGGAAAAACCCTGTTCTTGGGGTCGTCTTCCGAGATGGCCGCGGCACCCATATAAAGATCGGAGGCCGCGAAACCGGCATAAGCGGGTATGTCGTTAAGCGTAGCCCTGCCGCCTCCTATCTTTATCTTGGGCTTTGTGTGCCCAATATTAAAATAAGCGCCGCTTGAGCACATGGGCCCAAAGGTACCCGTAGTTATCACGTCTACTTGCTGGGCGGCATTTCTTAGGCCCTCTTTTTCAACTATATCTATTATTTCTTCTGCGGTAGCAACAACAACTTTTCCCTGCTTAATTTTTTCATTTATCTGCGCGTATGTCTTTGGCATCTGTATCTCCTAAAAATCACGATCCGTCTAAAAAGAAAAAAATTAATCAAACAAATCCGTGCTTAAATACCTTTCCCCCGTATCAGGCAAAAGAACGACTATGCGCTTGCCGCGGGCGCGGGCGGTTTTAGCGATTTTCAAGCCTGCAAAAAACACGGCGCCGCCGGATACTCCTGTCAGAACACCTTCTTCGCGCGCGAGTCTTTTTGCGGCAACTTTTGCCTGGCGGTAACTCACCTCAATAATCTCATCTATCAAAGCTCTGTCAAGTATCTGTGGTATAAAACCGGCGCCGATACCCTGTATCTTGTGCGAGCCCGCGCGCTTACCTGACAGCACAGCCGAAGACTGTGGTTCTACGGCAATAATCTTTACATTGTCCAATCGTTTTTTAAGCGCCTGTCCGGCCCCTGTCAGAGTACCGCCTGTGCCTACGCCCGCGATAAAAAAATCAATCTTGCCGTCAGTGTCGCGTATCAGCTCCCGGGCCGTCGTTTCACGATGAGCCCGCGCGTTAGCAGGATTGGCAAATTGCTCCGGCATAAAAGCTCGCGGCGTTCTGCTTAATATCTGGCGCGCTTTTTTTAAAGCAGTCTGCATACCGTTTTTGCCAGGCGTAAGAATAATTTTAGCGCCAAAGGCCTTTAAAAGATTGCGTCTTTCAACGCTCATCGTATCTGGCATAACAAGAATCAGTTTATACCCATAAACAGCCGCTATAAAAGCAAGGGCTATCCCGGTATTGCCGCTGGTAGCCTCAATTATGGTAAAACCCGGCTTTAACAACCCTTTCTTTCTGGCATCCTCTATCATATACAGAGCGGCCCTGTCTTTAACGCTTGAAAGAGGATTGAAACTCTCAAGTTTCAAAAGAACTTCGGCGCCGCGTGTCCCTATCCTGTTTACCCTGATTAACGGCGTCCGGCCTATGGTCTTTGTAATGTCTGAGTATATGCGTGGCATGTCATGACCTGTTCAAAAACGCGCTAACATATAAAACTAATGTATCATATTCTTATTGCTTTATCAAGGAAAAGAACCCGCCCGGCAGAGTCCTAGCCCCGCGGGTAAGCTATCTTTTTCTTCAATTCGGAAAGATACTCTTTTATACGCTTCTCATAACCCATATCAGAAGGCTCATAATACCGCCTGGTTTGGGGTAAATAATCCTGCTTCACATAATGGCCTTCGTAATCATGGGCATATTTATAACCCATGCCGCGGCCAAGCTGTTTGGCCCCTTTATAACTGGCGTCTTTAAGGCTGTCTGGAACATCAAGGGTGCGTCCGCTTTTAATATCCGACAAAGCCTTTTCTATGCCAAGATATGAAGCGTTTGATTTCGGTGCGGTTGCGATATAAACCACCGCCTGGGCCAGCGGAATCCGGGCCTCCGGCATGCCGACAAATTCAGCAATATTTAGCGCGGTATTAGCAACAACAATGGCCTGGGGGTCAGCATTCCCCACATCTTCCGAGGCGCATATAACAATCCTTCTCGCTATAAAACGCGGGTCTTCCCCGGCATAAAGCATTTTCGCAAGCCAGTATAAAGCAGCGTCGGGATCGGAACCGCGCATGGATTTAATAAAAGCCGATATGGTATCGTAGTGGCCGTCCTCGTTCTTGTCATACATAACAGCTTTTTTCTGTATGGACTCTTCTGCCACCTGCAGGCTATAACGCACAATCCCGTCTTTTTCCGGCGGAGTTGTCAGAGCGCCTATCTCTAAAGCGTTTAGGGCCTTACGCGCGTCCCCATCGGATACTCTGGCAAGAAAATCAAGGGCATCGCTATCTATATTAATTTTCATTGACCCGAGCCCTCTTTCTTCATCTCGAACAGCATTACCCAAAATCGTCTTTATATCATCCTCCGTCAAAGGCCTAAGCTCAAATACAAGTGAACGCGATATAAGGGCGGGTATAATATAGAAAAATGGATTATGCGTCGTAGCGCCGATGAACATTATGTCGGCCTTTTCAATGCAGGGCATTAGCACGTCCTGCTGGGACTTGTTAAACCGGTGTATTTCATCCACAAAAAGTATCGTCCCCTTGCCGGATACCGAGCGCGTTTTCTTTGCCGTTTCAATTGCTTTACGTATCTGTGCAACATTTGAAGACACAGCGTTTATCTGGCAAAAACAGCTTTTGGTAGTATTGTTAATTACGTGGGCAAGGCAATTTTTGCCCACGCCGCTGGGGCCGTAAAAAATAAAGGAATGCGCTCTGTCTGATTCAATAGCGCGTCTTAGCAATTTTCCTTTGCCTGCGATATGCGATTGCCCAATAAATTCGTCTAAATTGCGCGGGCGCATGCGCAATGCCAGCGGGAATTCTTTCTCTACATCCATTTTGGGTCTATCAAATAAATCCATTGTTTTATGGCGGAGGGCAGTTTAACGGTTTTGTTCTCTGCGGCACTTGCTTGCTGCGCGGTTAGATACAATTAAAAAACCCCGCACGTGCCGGGCGAGTAACGCACTTTGAACCCTTATAGTAAAGTGGGTGCCCTCTCAAAGGTTTCCGTGGTTTCTCTCTGTTAAGAGAGCGTGCCTTCCGCCCCTGAAGTCAGGCTCCCGATATAAAGGTGTTGGCTCAAAGTATCGTCAACAAGCCACGCACACAGCAGGGATAGGATAAATATAGCACGATTTCCGGGCCAAATCAAGATCCTAACGCAAGATTGCTCCAAAAAACTCCTTGATGCCGGACCGTATTGACGCGTCTAACGCGTTGATCTCTTCTTCCGTCAATGTCTTTTCCCTGGATCTGAATATCACGCGCATAGCAATTCCCCTGCGGCCTTCTTCTATTTGCTTGCCGCGGTATTCATTTAACAATCTTATATTTTCAACGGTATGCCCGCCTATGTGTCTTATCAGGCCGGCTATCTGCTGGTATCCTATAGACATATCTACCGCGAATGAGATATCTCTATAAGTATACGGGAAACGCGGCAGAGGCTTATAAGAACGGTGTGTCCGGGCCAGGGCGCAAATTTGGTCAAAATTAATTTCACCGGCATATACAGCGCCCGTTATGCCAAAATTGCTCGCGATACCGTCTCTTAGCCTGCCAAAACAACCCAGCATAATACTGTCCGACAGAACTGCCATACAAGAATACTCATCAAATAATTGGGACATTGTGTTTTCAAAATTTGGCTCCCTTAACCCAAGCGAATCCATAAGGCACATTATAGCGCCTTTAAGCTGAAAAAAACCGTTTTCAACAACGCATTTTCCCTCCGCATGCGGATTCGCATATAACGCAATAGCCAGGCGGTTTTCTTCTAAGTATTTGTCCCGGTCTCTGGCATATGTTCGGGACAGCTCAAATAATCTTATATCATACAACTGCCTGCTTATATTATAGGCTACCGCCTTCAGAATCCCGGGGAGTAATGAAGGCCTCATTATTTCCTGTTCTTTATTTTGCGGATTCTTCACCACAGCACAATCGTCCTCATCCCATGGCATGCCTTCTATCATTTCCCTGCCAATCAGACTGTAAGATACAATCTCATTGAAGCCTCCAGAAACAAGCACGTTTTTGGCCGTATCACGTTTAACGGCAAAATCTTTCCCGCTATCATTAGGCTTTGCTATAATAATTGACGGTGCGGCGGCTGTGATACGCTCATACCCGTATATCCTGGCAACCTCTTCTATAAGATCTGCCTCCCGCGCCGTATCGTGACGGTACAAAGGCACAGAAACTTCTAAAACGCCGCTGCCGCGGGCCTTATATCCTAATCGTGTAAGTATTTGTTTTATCTGCGCGGGCTTTAGGGCTGTCCCAAGTATTTTGTTAAGATAAGCAACGCGCAGGATAACTTTTGCGGCAGAAAGGGTCTGCCTGCCCGACGATAAAAACGCGCCTATCTGGGCCTTGGCAATATCTCTTATAAGGCATGCCGCCCTGTCCGAAGCGTGAATAACACCATAACAGCCAATACCCCGCTCAAAACGATAACTTGAATCCGTTGATACCCCCAGAGAAAGGGACGAACGCCTTATCCTTACAGGATTAAAACAGGCGCTTTCCAAAAGCACATTTTTAGTTAACGGTGATATCGCGGAATTCGCGCCCCCGATAATGCCTGCTATAGCGCAGGCCTTATCCCCGTCGCTTATTACCATGACTCCGGGATTAAGCGTTCTCTGTATACCGTCTATCGTCACCAGCTTCTCATCAACACCGGCGGAACGGACAATAATCTCATTGCCCGATAGCTTGTCCATATCAAAAGCGTGCAGGGGTTGGCCTGTTTCAAAAAGCACAAAATTCGTTATATCAACCACATTATTAACGGAATGAAGCCCTATGGCGTTTAATCTGGCCACCAGCCATTGCGGCGAAGGCCCGATTTGCACATTCTTTAAAATACGGGCCGTATAAAAAGAGCAGTCGCTTTCATCGCGCCTGGTAATCTTAAAATCTTGCTTCTGGCCCACCGAACTTACTTTTGCATTCCGCGGCATTTTAAGCGGTTTACCTATAATAGCTGATAATTCACGGGCTATGCCTATATGCGAAAGGCAGTCGGGCCTATTTGGGGTCACTTCTATATCAAAAATAAAATCCCCGTTTTTTTGTTCTATAGAAGAAACCTCATGGCCTGCCATAGTCAGCCAGTGCGCAAGCGTCTTTGGGCGGACCTTAATACTAATATATCCTCTAAGCCATTTATATGATATTTTCATAGTTAAAATTGTCCTAAAAATCTTAAATCATTTTCATAAAAAAGCCTTATATCGTCAATACCGTGTTTTAGCATCGCTATTCTCTCAACGCCCATTCCAAAGGCAAAACCGCTGAATTTATCGGAATCTATACCGACTGCCTTGAACACGTTAGGGTCAACCATGCCGGACCCGAGTATTTCAAGCCAGCCGCTTTGCGAACATACCCTGCACCCTCTGCCCTGGCAAATAATACAAGATACGTCTACCTCGGCGCTTGGTTCTGTAAACGGAAAAAAATGCGGCCTGAATCTTACCTGGACCGCGCTTCCAAAACATTTACGGGCGAACTCAAACAAGATCCATTTAAGATTGGCGAAATTTATGTTGTCAGCCACCATCAACCCCTCAACCTGATGAAACATAAAAGAGTGGCTGGCGTCGGTGGCATCAGGCCTGAATACCTTACCGGGCACGGCTATTGAAAAAGGCGGTTTGTGTTCTAACATATACCGTATTTGCATAGGAGATGTGTGGCTTCTAAGCAGGCGCCTTGCCTGCGGATTTGACCCAAAATTTTCCGTGTCAAGATAAAACGTGTCAAAGGCCTCCCTTGACGGATGGTCAAGCGGTATGTTAAGAGCCTCAAAATTATTGAACTCGTTTTCTATCTCCGGGCCCTCAACTATACCGAACCCCATACAAGAAAAAATCCCGCATATATCGTCTATTGTTTTTGTTATAAGATGAGTTTTGCCGACAAGCGGGCAAATGCCCGGCATGGTTGCGTCAAA
Source organism: Candidatus Omnitrophota bacterium (assembly GCA_028716165.1). Lineage (NCBI taxonomy): Bacteria > Pseudomonadati > Candidatus Omnitrophota > Candidatus Omnitrophota bacterium. The sequence continues at coordinate 43,854 of JAQUQI010000010.1, read as the reverse complement.
CGTATCCTGCCGGGCCTGGCAAGAACCGCGCGAAAGAACATTCGCTTTATTTTTAAACTCCTCTTCCAATACGGACTTAAGCTTGTTTAATTTTTGGCCAAGCGCCGGCCTCTCCTGCGGACTGCAAGCGGCAAGCTCTTTATAAAGAACTGAAAAGGCCCCTTTTCTGCCTAAATATTTCGCGCGCGCCATCTCAAATTCTTGCTGTGTAGAAACCGCTTTTATATCAAGCAGTGCCAGCTTTTCCAATTCTCTTAAACGATTCTCCACGGCTATTCTTTCTCTTTCAGCCTCTCAATATTCTCGTTTGAGCCAATCACCATAAGCTTATCCACGGCCTTTATTTTATAATCCGCCTCCGGCATGGAATTTACCGTTTCAACACCGGATTCATCAACACTCTTTATGGCCGCGATATTTAATCCATATCTGGCCCGGACGCTTAATTGTTTAAGGCTTTTGCCGATAAATTCTTTCGGCGCTTTTATCTCTATAATACTGCACGCGGATGAAAGGTCTATGTGTTCGCTTACTTTGGGCGAAATAAGCGAATTAGCAATACGTATACCCATATCCCTTTCCGGAAACACTATCCTGTTGGCGCCTATCCTTTCCAAAACCTTGCCCTGCTCCTCTGTCACGGCCTTTGCGACAACTTCCTTGATCCCTATTTCCTTAAGAACCAGGGTAATAAGCACGGATGCCTCAATATTGCCACCGACGCTTACAACAGCGACGTCAACGGAATTAACGCCTATCGCTTTTAAAGCCTTCTCGTCCGTAGCGTCCGCGCATACCGCCTGCGTAACAATTTCAGAGAAATCCTGCACCTTATCGTCTTCAATATCAATAGCCAATACCTGATAACCTTTTTCACTCAACGTCTTTGCTACGCTGGCGCCAAACCTGTCCAATCCTATCACGGCAAACTGTCTCATATCCACACCCCATTCATTTATACGACCACCGCCCGGGAATGCCGTTCAGCTGCGGGCATTAACCAATTATAAGCCTTTCTTCCGGGTAACGATAATCAATTTTTTCGTTTTTCATCGCTATGGCAAGCGCTAATGTCAGCGGGCCAACCCTGCCTATTAGCATGGTAAATATAATTACGATCTTGCCTAAAAACGTCAGCTCGGGTGTAATACCCATAGACAAGCCTACGGTTCCAAAAGCGGATGTTGATTCAAATAACATACTCAAGAAATAATGGCTGCTATGCGAAGGCACTCTTTCGGTAGCGGAAAGTAAAAAAGTAGACAACAAAACAACGCCGATGGATAGAAAAAAAGTGACAAAAACACGCCTATACGTTTCTTTCGGTATTGTTTTTTTGAAAATAGTAATCCTATCTCTGTTCCGGAACATAGAATAAAACGACGCTAAGATAATACCGAAGTTTACTGTCTTGATACCCCCGCCGGTTGAGCCCGGGGACGCCCCGATAAACATAAGCATTATAATAGTAAACAACGTTACGGGCCTCAAAGAGTCCGTTCCAAGCACGTTAAATCCGGCCGTCCTGGCTGTTACAGAAGTAAAAATACACGAGATCAGCTTTTTGTCCAATGTCATGCCTCGTAAGGCATAACCATTTTCAAAACAATAAACCGCGAGCGTGCCCGCAATAATAAGAAATAAAGAAACCAGGACCACGATCTTGGTCTGGAGGCTTATGCGCGAAAAAATAAGCTTTCTGTCTTTTCTCCAAAATTTTAATTTTGGTATATCCGTAAACACAACAAAACCCAAACCGCCGGTAATAATTAAAAAAGAAAAAACGGACATGGTAAAGATGTCTCCGGAGAAAAGCTTTATACTGTGCGGAAACAATGAAAACCCCGCGTTGCAAAATGCGGATACCGAATGAAACGCCGCGCGCTTCAGGGTCGTAATAACGCCCCAGTCAAAAAGATACAACCATCTGGTATATAACAATAGGGCGCCGGCCGCTTCTACGGCAAAAGTGAACAAAATTATATATAATATGAGCCTGCGCAGGTCTTCTATCTGCGCGTAGCTTAAGGCGCTTCTTATTGTGATATTCTCCGACATGGAAAACTTTTTTCCCAGCAAAATGGCAAACATGGCTGAAAATGTCATTATGCCGAGCCCCCCTGCCTGCATTAAACACAAAATCACAAGTTTCCCGAATTGAGAAAAATAAGCGCCTATATCATACGGAACAAGGCCGGTCACGCACACAGCGCTTGTTGCCACAAAAAAACTGTCAATCAGGCTTACCCTGCATCCTGTTGCCGTAGAGATGGGCAGGCTCAACAAGGCCGCTCCCAAGACAATGGCAAAAAAAAAGCTTATTACTATAACCTGTGAAGGCTGCAATTTTATTTTGTTCATATAAGCAAATAAAAAACCTGTTATTTCTTATGTTTTGCTATATCAACCAATTTGCCAAAAGCGGCTTTATGTGATACAGCCAGTTCCGCCAAAGATTTTCTGTTTATAAGTACTTTCGCTTTTGCCAGGCCGGCTATAAATTCAGAATATTTTATCCCATTGAGCTTGCATGCCGCGTTTATCCTGACTACCCACAATGAACGGAAATCCCGCTTTTTGACCTTCCTGTCTCTATAAGAATAGGCCCTGGCTCTGGCTACGGTTTCTTTGGCCGTTCTATATAATTTACCCCGTCCAGCCCTATACCCTTTCGCGGCCTTTAAGACCTTCTTTCTGCGTTTCCTTGATGAAACACCATGCGTTACCCTTGCCATATACTATCTCCTTATTTTGATCAAAAACACCGCCTGCCAATAAATTTAATGGATCATTGACCTCAATTTCGCGGATTCTGTTTTCGTTAAAACAGTCTTATTTTTAAAATGGCGCTTTCTTTTTCTGTTCTTGCATGACAATAAGTGGCCCGAAAAGGGCTTTTTCACTTTCACCTTGCCTTTTTTGCTGATCTTTATGCGTTTTGCAGCAGACTTTCTTGTTTTTAATTTAGACATTGCCATTCTCCTCGGATTATCACGTAAACGTCTCCTGCAGGCCTGAAATCTTTTATGCGCCGCGCTGGAAGCGCGCCTGAACACCGGCGACAAGCGTGTTTCTATTTGGGCATCAGCACCATATTCATGAAGGCACCCTCTTTCCTGGGTGGTTTTTCTGCCTCCCCGCAGCCTGCCACGTCACTAATTATCCTCTGCATAAGAGCCCTGCCTGTTTCCTGATGCGCCGCTTCCCTACCCCTAAAGCGCAAACTTACCTTAACCTTATTGCCCTTTTGCAGGAAATCCTGCATGTGCTTGAGTTTGGTCTGGTAATCATGTTCTTCTATCGTTACCTTATACCTAACCTCTTTTATTTTAATTACGTGCTGGTGCTTTCTCGCCTCTTTTTCTTTCTTGCCCTGATCGTATTTAAATTTGCTGTAGTCCATTATCCTGCAAACAGGCGGCCTTGACATGGGCGCTACTTCAACAAGGTCAAGGTCTGTTTCGCGGGCTTTTGCCAAGGCGGCTTGCGGACTCATTACACCAAGTTGTTCGCCCTCTGCTCCGATTACTCGTATCTCACTTATCCTTATCTGTTCGTTTATTCTCAAACGATTTTGTATAACAATCCCCTCCCTTCAATAAACGCGTGGGTGTTACCCTGCGCGTTGTTTGGCGCAATATTATCGGCTATTGCGCCGGCCTAAATCCTGCTATTGGTTTCCTTCTTTATCTTTTCTATAAACTGTTCGAGCTTTACCGGGCCTTCGTCGCCATTTTGCCTGCTCCAGACGGCAACAGTTGATGCCATTTCTTCTTTCTGCCCGACAATCAACATGTATGGTAACTTATTTGCCCTCGCGTCACGTATCTTGTAACCTATAGTTTCGTTGCGACAATCTGTTTTCACCCTGAACCCCGCGGCGGATAAGTTGGCTTCTACTGTTTTCGCGTACTCATGCTGGTTATTAGTTATAGGGGCTATTCTTATCTGTTCGGGCGAAAGCCATAAGGGAAATGCCCCGGCATAATGTTCAATAAGAGCGCCTATAAAACGTTCCATAGAGCCCAATACCACCCTATGTATCATAACAGGCCTTTTTCTACTGCCATCATGCGCGCTATATTCAAGCTCAAAACGTTCAGGCAGGGCAAAATCGCATTGTATTGTAGCGCACTGCCAAGATCTGTTAAGAGCGTCTTTTAATTTTATGTCTATCTTGGGGCCGTAAAAAGCCCCGTCCGCTTTGTTGATGGTATAAGGCATGTTTTTTTCGTCAAGAGATTCCGACAGCGCGGAAGTAGCTTGCTGCCAATCAAGGTCTGTGCCTATGGATTTTTCCGGCCTTGTGCTCAATTCAACGGTAAAATCGGGAAAACCAAAAATCTTCAACGCGTAAACAACAAAATCCAATACACCCTTAATCTCGGCCTTCAATTGTTCCGGCAGGCAGAATATATGGGCATCGTCCTGCGTAAAGCCCCTTACGCGCAATAGGCCGTGCAATACGCCGCTTTTTTCATTGCGGTACACGGTCCCCAGTTCAAAAAATCTTAACGGTAAATCCCGATAACTTCTTGTTTTTGAGCCGTATACCAATATATGCCCCGGACAATTCATGGGCTTTACGGCATACTCATCTCCTTCTATGTCAAAAATGTACATATTATCTTTATAAAAACCATAATGTCCGGACCTTATCCATAAATCCGATTTATAAATATGGGGGCTTACAATAAGCTCATAACCCCTTATAAGGTGCTCTTTCTTCTCCCAATCCTCAATTATACTGCGCAAGATAGCGCCCTTGGGCTGGTAAATTATCAGCCCGGCTCCGGCAGTATTATCGGTAATATACAATTCAAGTTCCCGGCCTAATTTTCTGTGATCGCGCTTCTTTGCCTCTTCAAGCGTATTTAAATATTGGTCTAATTCCTTCTTGCTGTTAAAAGCCGTCCCATAGATTCGTTGAAGCATCGGGTTTTTTTCATCCCCTCTCCAATAGGCGCCCGCTATACTCAATAATTTGAAGGCTTTGACAGCTCCTGTTGACCTGGTATGAGGGCCTTTGCATAAATCAAAAAATCCACCATCTTCATAAATAGTTACTTCATCTCCGGGTATATCGTTTATTAGTTCCAGTTTATAGGGCTCATCTTTGAATAATTGCCTGGCTTGCGTTTTATCCATGCCAGAGGCAACAAACTTATGGTCCTGCATTATTATTTCTCCCATCTTTGCCTCTATAGCAGCAAAATCCTCGGGTAAAAACGGGGTTTTTTTATCAAAATCATAATAGAAACCATCGGCTATGGCCGGGCCTATAGCTATCTTTGTATCCGGCCATATCGCTTTTACTGCTTGCGCCATAATATGCGCGGCGCTATGCCTTAACACATCCAGGTCCATTTTGTACCTATACGGTGGTGCCGGGAGCCGGACTTGAACCGGCACGGGTATTACTACCCATTGGATTTTAAGTCCAAGGCGTCTGCCAATTCCGCCATCCCGGCATTTCACACCTTGCTTATGTTACTAGTATACAGAAAAAAATGTGCCCACTATGGGCAGGTATCTATTTATACGCAACAAAAGTCCGTTTTACACATTTTATATGTTAATAATATATCAAAAAACACTTTTCCTGTCAATAGCAACTACCTGTTAGTTGATGCTTCTATTATATATTTTGTGTAATAATTAGTGTAATCAATTTATGTTTTATAACTAAACATAATAATACTACCGGAAAATAAAAACAGCCAAAAGTCATTATAAGGCCTGTGGCCCCTGCTGACTTAAGGCTGTCCATAGCATTGCCTGCATATTAAATTTCACCCTGAATTAAGGGGTAACCGTGATAGAACTATTACGCTCCCCCGCGTAAAAAACAATAATCTCCGCAGGCCCATCACCTTCATTTTTACCATAATGCCACTTGTCCACAACCTCAACGATTGCATCACCTTCTTTCAGGCGCAACAGCTTATTATTCTCCGTTATAACAGCAAGCTCGCCCTTAAGCATTACGCCTGCATTAATAACAGGGTGTTTATGAAGCGGCAATTGTGCGCCCTGCGGAATGGTGATACGCAGAATAGTCACTTCCGGCACGCCCTTAGGATAAACGGGTAACTGGCTGCCATCCCAACTGGTTTGCGCTTTTGCCAGTTCCTCAGTGACAATATCGGTATTTGTTTCTACCGCCGAATAAGCGCACGGCAGGGGACAAAAAAACACACACGCTAAAAATAATATGCCTTTTACCGCTGCCTGGTATTTTTTCGTATAACAAATCTGTCTCATCAAGACCACATTTTTAAGGGTTTGGATGGTGGGCGGTACAAGATTTGAACTTGTGACCTTTTGCATGTCAAGCAAACGCGCTAACCAACTGCGCCAACCGCCCTTCGCTCAATCCGCTGTAATATTAACTATACCAGATTTGCCCTAAGCTGTAAAGCACGTTTTTATACCGCGTTTATGCTTAATATGAAATAAAATACGCCCTTGAACGAATTCAAAGGGTTTACTGGTTTGACATTATCCAAAAAATACGGTCTGATTTGACGCCTTGCAAAAAACAGGCCGCGCCTGTGAAATAACACGAATCCTCAAAAAAGTAAAACTGCGCGGCATATAATGCCCGTGTTAATTCGCCTAAAAAATTTCTATTATATAAAACCCGCTCTTACCTTTTTATAAACCTTGCCTTGACCTTTGACGCTTTGAAAAAAAACTTTGTAAACTCCTTTGCTTTTTTCGGGTCAAAGTTTTTACAGGAAAAAATATTTATATACGCTATCCGCCAATGTTCGCTAAAATGACCCGTAATGGAACTTGTTTCTATAAATTGCAGAAGGGAATAACCTTTAGTGTGCGGCTTTTTGGTACCAAAATACTCAAGCATGGTATTGCCGTATTTCTCCATTTTAATCAGCGGACAAAGCGTGTCCACATATTCGGTAAGTTTATCTTTTGACCTCATGACATCTAAATCGCAATCATAAAGATCAAGAATCAACTCATAACCAAATGTTTTCTCCATCTCTTACGCCTCCTATCGGTTAAGCTCATAGCCTCTAATCAAACCGCTATCTCCCAACCTGCCTGTGCAGCCAAAAAATTATTTCCATAATGCTTTTTAAACGCGTTCTCCGCTATTTCCCCGGAGCAATGGATAGGGCCGACTTTTTTGACACCCAACTCCCTGCATTTGCGGATAATTTCTTCAATCGTTTCGGCATCGGTATTTTTAAGATGAAATCCGCCCAAAGCAAGATATAAGGATTCGTCCGGGTAATATCTTTTTACCGTCCGGAGCATAGTATCTATTCCAGGATGCGCGCAACCCGTAATAATGGTTATGCCGTTTTTTGTCCTTAACAATACCGCTTGTTCAAACAGGCGCATCCTGCCATACGTACCGGGCATTCCACCTGTAATAAAAATATTCTTAAATATCTGCACGGGCCCGTCAAGCTCAATGAGCTTAACCTTAAAAGCTTCCGCCCTGGTCTTGAACTCATCGCTAAAACCTTGGCATATATACACCTTTACGCCTTTTCGGCCCCCTATAGCGTGCCATAACCCGCCCCAGTGGTCCCAATGATCGTGGGATATAATAAACGCTTCTATTTTTTTTGTGTCCACTTTCAGCAAGCGCATATTCTTGAGCAGGCATTCTCCGTTACCGCCTGTATCAAACAGCACTTTATCGTTTATTAAAATAGAAACACCCCAACCTGTACATAATTTTTTATTCAAAGCACCTTTATCAAATATTATCTTGATCTTCATTTCCGCCTTTTTCCCGCCGTCTCCTGAACAGACGCGATGCGGCAGTTATGCCTCTGATGCGGCTTAGGCGGTTTTAAAGTTGCCAACACTCAACCTCTGCCAGATATCGCGAAGAGAGCGTTTAACCGCGTTTTGAGCGGATTCCATTACCGTCTTTGCTTTAGACACAGCCTCAACGACCGATTTATCAAACGCAATCCTGCCCATAACAGGGATACCGTTTGTTTTACAGTATATTTCTATGCGCCGGGTCATATCAGGGTTTAAATCATATTTATTGATTATAAGACTTGAAAATACGTTAAAATGCCTGGCAACCTCTATAACCCTTGATGCGTCATGCAGGCCCGACAGGGTGGGTTCCGTCACTACTACGGCGCAATCTATGCCTGAAAGCGAAGCGATAACAGGACAACCTATGCCCGGGGCCCCGTCAACAATAACCCATTCGGCGCCTGTGTTTTCCGCAAGCCCTTTTGCTTGCTCCCTGACAAGCGCGACAAGTTTGCCTGAGTTTTCTTCAGCCACGCCTAACTTGGCATGCACCATGGGCCCAAAACGCGTCTCGGAAATAAACCATTCGCCCGCAAGATTTTCCTCCATGCTTATAGCATCTGCCGGGCAGACACGGGCACAGAAACCGCATCCTTCGCAAGATATAGGATCAATTATAAATTTATCGCTTATGGCGTTGAATCTGCATACCTTTTTACATTCCCCGCACTGCGTGCATGCCCTTTTTTTTATCCTGAAACTAAGTCCGCTTTTAAAATCATGGCGCTCTTTAATTTCCGGCCGCAAAAGCAGGTGAAGATCGGCGGCATCAACATCGCAATCGGCCATAACTTTATTCTTTGCCAGAGCCGCGAAGGCTCCCGTGATTACAGTCTTGCCCGTGCCGCCTTTGCCGCTTATAATAACAATCTGTTTCATCGCCGCTTTAACCTTATCTGTGCGCTATTTTTTGAAAAAGATCCTTGAATTTCGTTTTGTATTCCGGCAATACGTTTACCACCGCTTCTCCTCTGGAATAGGCCAGCGCTATTTCTTTATTAAACGGTATCTTCATCAATATCTCTATCTTCTCTTTTTCGCAATATCGTTCGGTTTCCTTGTCCCCGAGATCGGCCCTGTTTATTATCACCCCGAACGGAACGCGCAGTTTGTGTAAGAGCTCTACTGCCAGCGATAAATCGCTTAACCCAAAAGGCGTCGGTTCCGTAACCAGCAGGCAGAAATCACTGTCTTTGACCGCAGCGATAACAGGGCACGACACGCCCGGAGGGGCGTCAATTATTACGGTCTTTCGCGGATTGATATGCCCCTTTACCTGGCGTATGACCGGAGGCGCCATTGCTTCACCGATATTCAACCTGCCATGTATAAATTCAATGTCTTTTTTTGAACCAAACTCTACGACCCCGATTTCCTTTTTTCTCTCTCTTATCGCACCTTTTGGGCAAAAAAAACTGCACGCTTGGCAGCCGTGGCATAGATTCGTCAGGGTCAAAGCCACTCCCGCGTTATTGTTGGTTGGCGGCACTATAGCTATCGCGTTATAAACACAGACCTCGGCGCATTTACCGCAATAAACGCATTTTTTCGTGTCAATCTCGGGCACGGGGATACTTGATAAGATTGTTTTTTCTATCCGGGGTTTTAAAAAAATATGCGCGTTAGGTTCTTCAACGTCACAATCAAGAAATTGCACATTATCCAAGGATAGGGCAATATTAACTGCCACTGTTGTCTTGCCCGTTCCGCCTTTACCGCTGGCAACCGCAATAATCATGTCTCTACTCTCTGCCGTGGAACTGCAATTACACCTTCTTGGGTGCCGCCATGAAACCTGCTCACGGTAAAACTTTTTTTTAAAAAATATTTTTCCGCATCATCCAAACAGCACCCGTAAGAATCGTGCTTCTTGCCTTCATGGGCGTGGCACCTATTGATGATATCCATTCCCTTTTTATTAAAATCACATAATACCACTTTACCGCAAGGGCCCAAAATCCGGGTTATCTCACTTAAAACCGCTTTGGGATTGCGAAGATGGTGCAAAACATTAACAGAAAATATTGTGTCAAAATGTTTGTCCGGAAAACCGGTTTTTTGCGCGTCAGCAATAATCATCTTGACCTGTTTTTCCAATCCAAAATACCTAAGATTAAGTTTCGCTGTTATCTGGTCTTGGTCGGAGATATCTATAGTAGTAAAGCGGAAGCCTTGCGCGGCAAGCGCAAGCGTAAAATGTCCTTTACCTGTGCCGATCTCAAGTATTCTTCCGGTAAACGGCAGGGCCATCCTGTAAACAAAATCTCTTTCTTTTTCCAAGTCATAACCAAAACTCTTATAAAAATCCAGCCTTTTTAAGTAGTGCTTATGATTTTCAACAATATCCTGCTTCAAATCAGTATCATCCTCTGGACATTTTCGTGCCGCATTTTGGACATGATAATAAAGCGCACGGCAAGCCTGCCTGATGAGGTGTTTTCGTTTTGCATATGGGGCAAACGCAATATCCGCCAGGGCCCGCGCCGTAACGGCTCCCCCTGCCTGCGCCCTTTTGCCTTATCTGTTCCAAGCCCCGAGGCCCTGTCCCGTCTTTTGATGGCATGCTAACCGCCTTTCGGTAAACACCTTTTCTTGTTTCATCTTAAATGAAGCCGGCAAAATTGGTCTTTTTAAGGCATGCCGGATTTTGATCCGACACTTGGGCCGGATGCCGTTTGCAGGCCGCCTGTTTTGTATTCCCCAATAGCGTCTTTTATTGTCCCGGACGCGCCGACAAAAATACCAATACCTGCCGCCCCTAACGTCTGATAGGCGTTCGGTCCGACATTGCCCGTCACAACGGCTTTTACGCCTTTAGCCGCCACAAGCTGGGCTGATTTTATGCCGGCACCGCCGCTTGATTGCATATTTGAATTTTCAACACATTCAAATTCCAGTGTGTCCATATCAACAAACACAAAATACCGGCACCTGCCAAAACGCGGGTCTACCTTGGCGTCTAAATCCTTTCCTTGCGAGGTCACGCATATCTTCATAAATTCTCCTTAAAATGCTTAACGCTTGTTTTCGCCGGGGTGATCGCATATCTTTTTATCAAGACCATACCCCTTGCCGGCGCCGGGCCTGCAAAAACTATCTCCGGGCTCAAGGCTGCCTTTTTCAAGCTTTTCAATGACCGAGCTTATTGTGCCGCTTATCCCGGCAATGGTCTTTATTCCAAAGCCTTGGAAAAAGGATTCCGCCCTGGCGCCCATGCCGCCGGCAACTATGCAGTCTATTTCTTTTTGATGTAAAAACTGCGGTATAGCTCCAGGCTCATGCCCGGGATTTAAAACCTCTTGTCGTTTTGTCACTTTACCGTTTTCAATATCAACTATTGTAAAAACCGGACACCTGCCAAAATGAGCTGAAACAAAATCCCCGTCCGTAGATATCGCTACACGCATAACAACTCCCTTCCGGTAATGCGGTTATTAAAAACAGTGGGAATATTTTTCTAATCGCTTTCTTGCGAACGCATCTTTTCCAAAACCGCGATACGCTGATAGATCTCTTCAAGACGCCCCTTCAAAAATCCTGATTCGCGTTTAAGGGTATCCGCCTCATCCTGTGGCGCTATTTCAGCGCCGTACGGATATCCGTCATAATAACCTGCCGCGCAAAACCGTCTCCTCGGCCCAATCGCACGGTAAGCCATCCCAAAACCTCTACCCGCCCCATACGCTCTTCCATAAACAGCATTTGCGCAACCAGGCAGAGAATAGCCTGCGCAAAAACCCGCCGCCCTTCCTGTCATTGGACCTAATCCCATAGGCCCCGTCCCGTCTCCTGCCGGCATATTACACCTCCTTTTTTATAAAACCAAATACAGCCTTCGTCCTCCGCCACCGCTTTCTTACTATTGATAACCATTTTCATTATTACGCAAAAAAAATATGTCCTACTCCTTGGCACAAGCGGCGCAGAGGCCATAAAACTGGATCAGATGATTTGTAATTTTAAATTCATATTTTTTTGAAAGCCCTTTTTCCGTCCGGCTAAGCAGTTCTATTTCTTCATCAATAAAATCCGTGTAATCAATGATCCGCCTACAGCGGGTGCATATCAAGTGATGATGGTGCCGCAGGCCTTTCGGCCCTTCCGCTAACTCATAACGGGCTTTTTTATCGCCGAAATCAAATTTAAAAACAAGGCCCAAATGGACAAGGACATCCAGCGTTCTGTAAACTGTTGCCAACCCTATATTGGCATACCTTGAATACACCTTCATATATATGTCTTCGGCGCTAAGATGCTTGCCTGATTCAGACAAAACATCCAAAACAGCTTCTCTGCCCGCGGTTATCCTATAACCGCAGCCCCTGAATCTGCCGTGCCACCAAAGCGGGCCGCTGCAACCTCTCGTTTTCATAATATTTCCAAAAATTTATTAATAATAATGGTTATCATTAGCAATTATACATTATTGCCTTTATTTGTCAAGATTTTTTTTGCGCTTTGCGTTTTAAAATACGGGGCATGTCTGTAACTGCTTACCGCGGTCCATAGAACAAACACGGCAGATAATGCGGCAACCGCGCTAAAGCTGGCACCTCTATCCAATAAAAAACCAAACAACAAAGGCCCTACTGCTGTCGCTATAACTATAATCGTGGATAAAATCGCCCTGATACCGCCAATATGCCTTTGGCCGTATACTTCAGCGAGAAAAGCCGTATTAATGATATTACTCATACCTATAGCCACACCTGCCAGCGCTAAATACACAAGCGCCGCGAGCGGATGCCTAAAAAACGTTATAATCAATAAAGCAAAAGCGAATGGAAGAAGGAAAACAGGCAAAAGCGTTGTGGCAGAAAACTTGTCAACAAGCCGTCCGCTTATTACGCAAAACACGGCCCTGCATCCCGCGTAACCCATGAAACAGGTCGCGCCAACCACCCCATAGGCCACATCTTTTCAGCAGCAAGGGCCTGCTGATAAACAAACAGCCCTGTTATCACGCAGGGTAATATGCTGAAATTAGCCGCTATTAGTAAAAAGCCCCTGCTTTTTAAGAGCGCCCGGGCATCAAACCCGGCCTCCATCGGTCCGGTATCAGCGTTATCCGGAAAATATTGCAGATGCTTTTTGCCAAGCGTAAACCAAATAAACGGCATAAGACTGCCGCATATAAAAACGGAGCATATCAGCATTGATTGCCGCCAACCTGCCAGCAAAATGACCCCTGTTATGATAACAGGCAAAAGGCCTTCACCGAGCGCGTAACCAAGCACCGAAACGCTCAAAGCCTTGCCGCGTTTGTCGGTAAAAAATTTCGCCATTGACGTGCTTGAGATGTGGCTCAATAAACCTTGCCCTGCAAATCTAAGCCCCCAAAGCCCTATAAACAATAATATGATATTCCGAGATAAAGCGGTAACAAGACATGATGCGGCGAGCAGTCCGGATGATACCATGGCATAGGTGCGCAGATTATAATAATCTATAAATCGACCGGCACATGCCAAGGCTATCGCGCTTAATATTGTTGCCGCGCTATAAAGGGCTCCGAAAGACGCGTTTGTCAGATGAAAATCCAAAAGAATGGAATTTACATATAAAGAAAGAAAAAAAGTTTGTCCCGCACTTGAAAAAAGCGTTAATAAAAAACCAAACGATATAATACGCTTATTATCTAAGAATAGCCTTACATATGTCATAAAAGATCATAAAAATGGAGGCGGCAAGCGGATTCGAACCGCTGAATAGTGGTTTTGCAGACCACTGCCTTACCACTTGGCTATGCCGCCATAATTATACTTAAAATAGGCGTTAATATTCACACGGCCGCGTTGCGGCCGGGATTTCTCTTATACCACATTCCTTGGATTTTATCAAGCAGGATACCTGCTATTTTTTCCTTACTGGCATTCTGTAAAAAAACCTTCCTGCCGTCAGGCCCAAAAAGAACAAAGCTTGCCGGCTTATGCCCAAAAGGAACTCCGTCGGCCTCTATTTTATTGGCCACCATAAAATCAACATTTTTTAAGATTTGTTTTCTTTTCGCCCGGGTCAAAAGGTTTTGTGTCTCCATACAGAAACCGGCTAAAATCATCTTACTTTTGTGAGCGCCTGCCCATGCCAGAATATCGGGGTTACGGCGCAAGGAAATAGTCCTGGGCATATTAGTTTTTTTGATTTTTTGCCGCGCGCAAAATGCGGGGCGAAAATCAGCTACAGCCGCGGCCATAATAAGGCAATGCTTGCCTTTGATGTGGCGTTTCACCTCGGCAAACATCTCCCTGGCTGTAGTAATATAAACCGTTTTTACACCGTCGGGAGGTTTTAAGCATACAGGCCCGCTTATTAAAGTAAGCTTATGCCCGGCCCGCGCTCCTCTGGCGGCTATAGCATAGCCCATACAACCCGTTGAGCGATTGGTAATAAAACGGACAGGGTCTATTGCTTCACAAGTAGGGCCTGCTGTAACCAGTATTTTTAAGGGAATCATTTTAGAAGGGCCTGGGCCTTGCGGATTATATCTTGGGTATCGGCAATATGGCCGATACCGGTTGCCCCGCAGGCAAGGTGCCCTGTGACAGGGCCAATAAAGTGATATTTCAGTTTCTTTAAAGCGCTGATATTGGACTGCAATACCGGATTGGCATACATAGCCTGGTTCATCGCCGGCGCAAATAATACCGGCGCTTTTGTGGAAGCTATAACGCAGGTTAACAATTCATCGCAGATACCGTGTGCTGTCTTCGCTATAATATCAGCCGTTGCCGGTATCACAACCACCAGGTCCGCTCTTTCCGCAAGCGAAATATGCGCGAGCCCATAATCTTGCGCGGGCACAAACATGTCCTCAAATATCTTATTGCCCGACAGCGTTTGCAGGGTAAGCGGTGTAATAAAAAAACGCGCGCGCGCGCTCATGCAAACCACAACATCGTAATCCAATTTTCTCAAAGCAGTTATAGCATCGCAAACTTTATATGCCGCTATGCCAGCGCATACGCCTATCAAAATTGTGCGCCTACTTCTGTTGTGCCGCATCTTGCGCTTTACCTTTTTGTTTCTTGAATGAAAGCTTGCCCGCCGCGATTTCATCAAGGGCCGCGCCCATCGCGTTATCTACCGGATTTTGAACTGTCTGCGCCGCGGCCGCATTGATTTCTATCGCGCGCTTGGCAGCCATTACAACCAATTTATAAATACTGCCTGTTTTGGCGTATAATACTTCCAAACCGATATTTGGCACCACCTCGTATCCCTCCTATGAGATCTTACGGCGAGAGGCTGATATTATGTGCTTCAGTTCGTTAACCGCTGCGCCTATTTTGTTGTTAACAACGTAATAATCATATAAACCTACAGCCTCTAATTCTTTTTTGGCGATAAAAAGCCGCTGGCGTATCTGCTGATCCGTATCGGTCAGCCGGCCCAAAAGCCGGTTCCGCAAATCAGCCATAGACGGGGGCAGGATAAAAATCAATACGGCATCCTTGTGTGCGCGCCTTATCTGCGCGGCTCCGCGCACGTCTATATTCAATAGGATATCACGCCCGCTTTTAAGGTTCTTTTCAACAAATTGTTTCGGAGTGCCGTAATAATTACCGAAGACCTCGGCGTGCTCTAAAAATCCTTGCCGGGCCAACATCTTTTTAAACGCCCGCATACTGGTAAAAAAATAATCCTTTTTGTTTTTTTCTTTGCCGCGAGGCTGGCGTGTTGTAACAGACACTGACCGGGCAAGCCCCATACGCTGTCTAAGCAGCGCGTCGCATAATGTTGTTTTCCCGCATCCGGACGGCCCTGAAACCACAAACAACCTTCCCTTTTTGCGCATCACATCTTTTACCGACACGGGGAGGCGGTTTTCCTTATTCACTTAAACCTCTGGGCTATTGTACCGGGCTGGACGCTGGCCAATACCACGTGGTCGCTTTCCATAATGATAACCGACCGCGTCCGACGTCCGCTTGTTGCGTCAATTAATTTCCTGTTCTGCCTTGCTTCTTCTTTCAAGCGTTTTATCGGCGCGGCTTCGGGGGATACTATAGCCACTATTTTTTCTTTTACAACAGCGTTGTTAAAGCCTAAATTAATCAAAGTTAGAAAATTTTTCTTATTCAACATTCTGCACCTGTTCCCTGATTTTATCAATGTTGCTCTTGATCTTTATTACCTCTTTCGCTATAGGAAAATCATTGGCCTTGGCTCCGATCGTGTTGATTTCCCTATGCATTTCTTGCGCTATAAAATCCAGCCGCCTGCCGGCTTCTCCGTTATTAAGCAGGACTTTTCTAAAACCTATTATGTGGGCGGAGAGCCTGTGCGTTTCTTCCGTAATATCGCAATTTCTGGCAAATACCGCCGCATCTTCTTCAATCCGCTGCCTGTTTAAAGAACGCCTGCTGCCCGATATTTCTTTCACATTTTTTATTAATCTCTTTTTATAATCATCAATAACCTGAGGCATGCGGGACCTGATTTTATCAAGAGAGCTTTCTATATCCTTAACCATACCCCGGACAGCCTTTTTCAGTATTCTGCCTTCACGCGCTTTCGCCTTGCGCAAGTCCTCAACAGCAAGTATTGCCGCGCGTCGCACTACGGGCCAGAGGCCGTTTATTTGCTCTTCTTGCGGCTTATACTCCACAACGCCGGGCAGGCCTATAATCTGGCTGATCTCTATCGCGCCCTGGGCGCCCAAAAACCGCTTTAACGAAACAATTCTGTTATAATACTGCCTGGCCAATGTTTTGTTGATGTGTACTTCATCGGGATGCTTGGCGCGGGTCGTATAGGTTAAAAAAAGATTTAACCTGCCCCGGGCCACTCTTTTTTGAAGTATCTCGCGCACCCTGTCTTCAAACACGGAAAGATTGGGCGGCATTTTGCTTGTGACTTCAAGAAATTTATAATTTACGCTTTTAATCTCTATCTTGACCGAACCGGGAGAGCCAAAGGCTTCGCCTCTGCCAAAACCTGTCATGCTAAGTAACATGTACCTTGCCTTTATTTTGAATTGCCTGTGAATGCGGGATACGCGATTAGGCCCAAACCCGTTCGCATTTTACTAATTCTGCCTGCCGCGTGGGATACAGGTCTACGATAATTTCTGAAGGGCTAAACCATAACTTGATTTCCCGCTCCGCGTCAGTCTGATTCGCGGAAGCGTGGATAACATTCTCATAAACACCCTTGGTGGTAATGCGGCCGTATTGACCGCGAATGGTGACAGAATCAGCCTCTTCGGGGTTGGTGGCGCCGGCTATCTTGCGGATCTTTTCAATGGCCCCCTCACCGTAATACACCATAGCCATCACCTTGCGCTTGCCGTGGAATTCGCCTTGTAGATATTTAATCAGCTCGGGGAAAAAAGGTTTCTCCGACAACGCATTGTAGTGGGCCTTAGCCAGATCCATGCTGACATTAGTCATGCGAGCGGCAACGATATCAAGCTTTGTCTCGGAAAGGCGCGTAAGGATGTTACCTGTGAGAGATTTTTTCAGGCCATCCGGTTTAATTAAAACCAGTGTAGCTTCAACCATGCGATATCCTATCTTGTATTGTTATATTATAGTTACGTCGGTTAAATTGTCAATGAGTATTTTTACCAAAGTTGCGGCTGCCAAAATAAAACCAAAAGGTTCTCTTGAGTAAAATAAAAGACATCTCATAAAAAATACTGTAAGCGGCATGTAAACACGGCAAACCGGGCCAACCAATTTAGCCGTTTGGCGGCGGTCATTGTATGCTATATTCCGTCGGACGCGCGCAGGCACATTACCCTGATAAAGACCGCGTCTAAAAATCAGCCTTAAAAAGAATTGATTTTTAATTGCATGACGCCGAGAATACGGTCCAGGTCATCCAGCGAATAGTAATCTATAACAATCTTACCGCGCTTTTTTCTGTGTTGTATCATAACCTTTGTGCCTAAAATTTTTTCAAGCGCGTCCTGTATGGCCTGTGTGTGCGGATCTCCGGTGCCGTGATAGGGCTGTTGTTTGCGCAAAGCGGCATGAGGTCTGGCTAAAAATTCAACTTCGCGGACAGACAACCCTTTCTGGATAATCTTTTCGCATATCCTTGCCTGTTTATTTTTATCGGCTATCGCAAGCAGTGCCCGCGCGTGCCCCATTTGTATCATATCTTCAGCAAGCAGGCGTTGAACGGTTTCGGGCAAATGGAGCAAGCGTAGTGTATTGGCTATAGACGCCCTGTCCCTCCCGACAGCTTGAGCAATCTGTTCCTGGGTGAAATTAAATTCGCTGCTTAATTTTTGATAAGCAAGAGCTTCTTCAATAGGGTTCAGATCTTCCCTTTGTAGATTCTCTATCAAAGCCATTTCCATCGCGTTGAGATCGTCAACATCTTTGATAATAGCCGGTATTGTTGTCATACCCAACTCTTTTGCCGCTCTTAAGCGTCTCTCGCCTGCTATTAATTCATAACCCGTAACAGCCCGCCTGACCAAAAGAGGCTGGACAACCCCTTTTTCCTTGATAGACAAGACAAGCTCGTTAAGCTTATCTTGCTTAAAAACCGACCGCGGCTGGTATTTACCGGGCACGATATCAGTTATGTTCAACATATGAACATTAGTGTTATTATCTGTTGCCAATAAGCCAAGATTATTATTGTCCGTGGTCTTCTCCGGCATAAGGGCATCAAAGCCCCTGCCTAAGGCCTTTCGCTTATCCATTACCGCCTCCGTCACTCTCTGCCTTATCGGGTACTGCCTCTACCGGCATATCTGCTGTCGTATTAACCCCTTGGCAAGTATCCTGGTTTTGACTATCCATACCCACACTCTCTGTTGTTGATTTAATGTGGATTGATTCATTTATTTCTTGCATCTTATTATTATTAAAGTTGTTACGATTTAGAAATTCTGTGGCTAACTGTTGATAAGCCATAGCGCCATTAGAATTCTTATCATAGACAATAGCCGGTTTGCCGTGTCCGGGCGCTTCGCTTAAGCGTATTGAACGAGGTATCACCGTATCGTAAATTTTATTTTTAAAAAAGTTTTTGGCTTCAGCAACTACTTCATTTGTCAGATTAGTTCTATAATCTGCCATAGTCAATACAACCCCTTCAATATCAAGAGTGGGGTTCAAATGATCCTGCACAAGTTTTACGGTTTGCAATAATTGGCTAAGGCCTTCCATGGCATAAAACTCGCATTGTAATGGAATAAGTATAGTGTTTGCTGCTGTAAGCGCGTTTATAGTCAGTAAACCAAGGCTTGGAGGACAATCAATAAAAATAAAGTCATAATTGTGGCTAATAGAAGCTAAGCTGTTTTTTAATCTATGTTCACGGTTAAACGCATTAACCAGCTCAAGCTGTGCGCCTGTAAGATGTGTATCAGATGGGGCAATAAACAAATTAGCAAACCCGGAATCCAGTATAACATCGCACAGTTGTTGCGATTCAATAAGCACATGATAAACATTATATTTAATATTTTTTTTATCAATACCAAGGCCGCTTGTGGCATTTGCTTGAGGGTCAAGATCTATAAGCAAGATTTTAGCTCCAGAAGCACCTAATGAGGCTGTTAAATTAACGGACGTGGTGGTTTTACCAACGCCGCCTTTTTGATTACATACAGCTATTATTTTGCCCACATAAACTCCTGATGTTCCACGTGGAACACGTACTGCCTATTTAATAATATCGTTTTATAAGCTAATTATATAATAATTTTCAAGATAGTCAATAAAAATTATTCCAATTAACACTTATCGCTCGCAAAGGCTGGCAGTTTTAAAATCACTTCCTGCAAAAAAAGCATAAACATTGTGTTTGTAAACCAGTACAGAACAAGCCCTGATGGCATATTATAAAATATCAACCCAAACATTATCGGCATTATAACTGCCATAATGCGCTGTTGCTCAGATAATTGTTTGCTCCCGCCGCAAGATAATTTCTGCTGAAACACCATCGCAAGAGCCATTAAAATAGGCAATATATTTACAGACGTTCCAATCACTGGTAGCGAGCGCACAGCAGTGGGTAACTGAAAAGCTGCATCCGGCTCCGCTAAATCTTTAATCCATAAAAATCCAGCTCCTTTGAGTTCAACACTCCTTAAAAGTACCTGGTATAATGAGAAAAATATGGGGATTTGTAAAAGCATCGGCAGGCATCCGCCAAGAGGATTAATTTTGTGCCTTTTATATAATTCCATGATTTCCTTGTTCATCTTTTGCGGATTATCACTAAATTGCTTGCGTATTGCTTCTGTTTCTGGTTGGATTTTTTGCATTTCCTTCATTGATTGCAAGCTTTTACGCGAAAGCGGAAACATGATTATGCTAATAAGTAAAGATAATAAAATAATAGCAATACCATAATTATGCGTTATATGATATAAAATTTTCAATCCATCAAAAAGAATTTTGCCTATCACATTAAAAAATCCATAATGAATAATAGAATGGGCCGAGGGGTCAAACAATAGCATTTTCTGGATATCATTGGGTCCGGCATACACAAGAAACCGATGTTCAATAGTGCTGTCTGGCATAAGCGCGATCGGCTCTGATACCACAGAGGTGAATAAATCGTTTTTTGTTTTGCTTTGCACGCTCACAGATTGAGCAGGTTGTTTTGGTTTCATAATGAAAGAAAAATACCGTCCGCGCGTTGTCACCCATGCAGGACTACCAAAAAACGACTCTTTGCCCTTGAGCGTTTTGCCTGATATGCCGCGCCTTATGATCTGATTATCAAAGCATATATCCGCGCCTATATATCGGCTATCCATAGAACCCTTGCCTGCCGCCAATATTCCATTATAAAGCTGATATTGAAAAGTACTTGCGTGTTTTGCGTGATTAGCAAACCTTAAAACCATTTCCATTTGATTGCTATCTTGCGATAAAATAATGGTTTTTGTAATATCAACACCGCTGAAACGACTTTTAAACACCGCGCTTATTGCACTTGCTTCAACGAGATCCCAGCGCGCAACAGCGCTATCAGGCAAAAAAGTAATACTGAAAAGGCTCGGCGCTTTTAAGTTATGTTCTATAAGCGGCTGTGCGGAGCCGCTTTTATCAAAATAATCCAATAAATCCACGGCGATAGCCCTGGCGCCGTCAGTAGTCAGCTCAACGCGCAAATTATTATTAACCAATGTTTTTGTTTCATAGACTTGCTTGATCTCGCTTGCCGTCACATCTCCACCTAAAGAGCTGGGCACATCTGGTACACACTCTGCTGATACAACCGGGCCCTTGTGAGGCTGGCCATAACCGGTATATTGTTTGGCATAGAATTGATACGCGATAATAATCAACATTGAAATGGAAACCGCTAAAAGTAAACGTTTTTCACTATTCATTATAAATCCTTTATTTAATGGGTGTTAAGTGATTTTCCTAAGCGCTTACGGCAAATCAACGCCGCCCTTTGTAAAGGGATTGCACCGCAGGATGCGCCATAATCCAAAGCAAATACCTGTTAAAAAACCGTGTTTTTTTAAAGCCATTATTGTATAATCGGAACAGCTTGGAAAAAATTTGCAATGCGGGTGCCTTCTTTGCGTAATAAATACCGCCTGGTAAAAAAGTATGATAGACTGCGCGCAAAAACACAAAAACTTATTCATTGCGGCCACCGATTAGACAGGAGCAAAAGGTCTTCTCTTAGTGTTTTGGAATCCCAAACACCGTCGGGTTTCGGGCGCGCTACAACTACCACATCCAGAGGCCCGCGCGGACTTAATGCCTGTATGCGTCGGCTTGCCTCGTGGCGCAAAATCCGCTTGACCCTGTTACGTGCAACAGCTGACAGGCTAACGCGCCTGCCAACAACAACCCCTATCCGTGTGTAATGGAGATTATTTACAACGATATACACCTTGAGCGAGCGGCCGAAATACTTAACCCCTGTTGCGTAAACGCGCTTATAGTCACCGGGCCTGGTAATTCGCTTGACCGCGCTAAAATTAACGGCGCGGCGCACGGCAGACGGGCGCTGTTTCATGCTGTCAGGATTTTTCTTCCCTTGCGCCTGCGGCTTTTCAGCACTTTTCTACCGCTGGCCGTACTCATACGTTTTTTAAACCCGTGCTTGCGCTTGCGCTTTAGATTTGATTTCAGCGTAAGATGTTTTTTCATAATGCAACAAGTATAACACAACTCACACCCAAGTCAAGGTAAAAACTTTTTGCTTGCAAACAAGCGCCGTTCTGTTATAATGAATCCGTATTTTTTGTCCAGCTATCAACAACCATTACAATTAAGGGAGTTTTTGAGCCCTGCTTAGCAATAGAGATAGGATTTTTAAAATATGTCCCAACTTCTTAATAACTCGTGGGATGATATCTTGCGTTGCCTGCGTAACCAAGTAAGCCCGCAGAGTTACGAAACATGGTTCGCCCCGACAAAACAGGTGTCATCCGGAACCGATTTTGTCGTCGTGGAAGTGCCGAACGCGTTTTTCAAAGATTGGCTGGTGGAGCATTATTCCGACCACATAAGCAATGCTCTTAAAGTTCTTGATAAAACACACATTAACATCACTTACCAAACCCAGCCCGCGCAAGACAGCATTAAACAACCCGCGGCAACCGATCAGGACAAGCGTGGAGGATTCCGTTTATTCCCAAACCCTTTTGAGCGCAACGCGGCGCAAAGAGAATCTTGTTTCAACCCGCGTTACACGTTTGGTAGTTTTGTAATCGGAGGCTGTAATAAGTTTGCGCACGCGGCCGCGTTCGCGGTTGCCGAATCGCCCGCTAAATCTTATAATCCCTTATTTATATATGGGGGCGTTGGCCTCGGCAAAACACATTTAATGCAGGCCATAGGCCAGCATACTTTATTAAAATACCCAAAACTAAAAATCACCTATATGTCCTGTGAAAAATTTACCAACCAACTCATCAGCGCCATACAGAACAGGAGTACTCAAAAATTTAAAGACCAATATCGGCATCTTGACATACTAATGGTGGACGATATACAATTTCTTTCAGGGAAAGAATCAACCCAAGAAGAGTTTTTTCACACATTTAACGCGCTTTACGATTCCCATAAGCAGATTATTATATCAAGTGACCGGCCCCCAAAAGAAATACCTTCATTAGAAAACAGGCTTGTATCCCGTTTTGAGTGGGGCCTGGTTACAGACATCCAACCCCCTGACATAGAAACCAGGGTGGCGATATTAAGAAAAAAATTAGAGCGCTCCAGCGCGCGCGTCCAAGATGATGTATTGTTATATATAGCTGAAAACATAAAAAGCAATATACGCGAATTAGAGGGGGCCTTGATTCGTGTGATAGCTTACGCGTCTTTATTGGGCCGCGAAATATCAATCAGCTCTGTAAAGGAGGTTTTACAGGAGTCGGAAAATAAAAAAATTTCAGAAATTTCTATTGATAAAATACAACGGGTTGTGGCAGAATATTTTGTTGTTGGCGCCAACTCAATGCGCGCAAAAAAAAGGACAAAACAATTAGCGTTTCCAAGGCAGGTTGCAATGTATTTGGCTAGGGAACTTACAAAAACACCATTAACCGAAATAGGTGGTTTTTTTGGTGGTAGAGACCATACAACAATATTACATGCCTGCAATAAGGTTGGAAAAGAGATGGAAAACAACCCACAATTTAAACAGATTATAGAAAACCTTATAAATCAAATTAAATCGGGTAGTTAAAAAGATACTAACTTATCAACACATATTACTATAAATACTATTTTATTTAATTAAATATTAAAAGCTGTAATAGGACTTGTGGATATGAGGATAACTATTTCAAAACAATCATTATTAGAATCATTACAAGCTGTTATGGGCGCGGTTACCACAAAAAACACATTACCTATTCTATCTAATATTTTATTTGAAGCGGGTAATAATAATATTAACATAACCGCAACAGACTTGGATATTGGTATTACACATACACAAGAAGCTAATATCACTGAACAAGGCTCAACAACCATACCGGCCAAAAGGTTTCAGGATATTATAAAAGAATTTCCTAATGAGGAAATTCAAATAGCAACCAAAAAAAATAACACAATATTAATTACCGCAAAACACGCTACATATAAAATTCTAACAACACCAAAAGAAGAGTTTCCTAATATACCAACAAAACAAAACGCGCAAACCCTTATAATAGATCAAAAAACATTCAAACAAATGCTGGTATACACGGTTTTCGCGATGAGTAAGGAGGAGACGAGATATGTTCTTAATGGTGTTTGTATTGAAATAGCCCCTGGAGCGATACAGGCAATCGCAACAGACGGCAGGCGGCTGGCTATTATCAAAAAACCCCATAAATCCGAAATTAAAGAAACCGCAACAATTATTATCCCATCTAAAACCATCCAAGAGGTGTTTAAGACCTTAAAAGATGATGGCGGTGTGGAGATACGCCTGACACCCAACCAGGTGGTGTTTCAGATTAACAACACTAATATTATATCAAGATTAATTGAAGGGGAATACCCTAACTATAAACAGGCGATACCGAAAAAATCAGATAATACCCTTGTCGCCGACAAGTCATTGTTGATACCCGCCATCAAGCGAGCCAGCCTATTAACAACGGCGGAATCACAGGCGATAAAATTACATTTAGCAAAAAACAGGCTTATTATCAGTAAAACAACACCAGAGGTTGGCGAGGCTGTTGAAGATATTGAGGTGGTTTATTCGGGGTCTGAAATGCAAATAGGTTTTAATCCCGCGTATTTATTGGATGTATTAAAAAACATTGAAGAGGAAAGGGTTGAGATTGAATTCACGGGCCCTGAAAAACCCGCCGTGTTACGAATAAGAGATGAGTATGTGTATATTGTTTTGCCTATGCAAATAGTGTAACCACAATGCCCAGATCAAAACCCGATCAAATAAAAAGCGTTGTAGAGTCTGCTTTGGCTGCCGCGCGCGATAAGCGGGATAGTGTAGAGAAACTATGCAGGGCGTGGCAAGCCGTGGCCGGCAAAAACGCGTCGGGGCACTCAAGCCCTGTGCGGATTAGCAAAAGCGCGCTGGTGGTGACGGTAGACAACCCTGTGTGGATGCATTATTTGCATTGCCGCAAGTATGATATAGAAAATAAATTGACAATGTTATTATCGCCGGGAAAGAGAGTTCGCGTTAAATTAAGAGCAGGAGAACCTTGTGACTACGCAGACAAAAAATAAAACAAAAAAACCCGCATTAGAACAAAAGCACGGGCAAGACAAAGCGCAATCGTCTTCTTATGACGCGACAAAAATACAGGTCCTTGAAGGCATAGAGGCGGTAAGACAAAGGCCCGCTATGTATATCGGGGACACCGGGGCCAGGGGGCTTCACCACCTCGTGTTTGAGGTGACTGATAATAGTATTGACGAGGCTATGGCTGGTTATTGCTCCAACATAGACGTGATTATACACGCGGACGATAGCGTTACTGTTATTGACGATGGCAGGGGCATACCGGTTGATATGCATAAAGGGCAAAACAAGCCGGCCGTGGAAGTTGTGTTGACAACATTGCACGCGGGAGGCAAGTTTGACCATAGAATGTATAAGGTGTCCGGGGGGCTTCATGGAGTGGGCGTAAGCGTTGTTAATGCTTTGTCTGATTGGCTTGAGGTTGAGATTCGCAGAGACGGAAAGGTGTACCACCAGCGGTATAAGAAAGGACATGTTGCCAGCAAGCTGGCCGTGATCGGCGCAAGCCACAAGACAGGCACGCAGGTTACCTTTAAGCCGGACGCGGAAATATTTACAAAGAGCACCATATTCAGTTTTGAGACATTGTCTACCCGTATGCGGGAGCTGGCTTTTTTGAACAAGGGCGTTCAGATAACGATAAAGGACGAGCGTTGCGAAAAAGAAGAAAAGTTTAAGTTTGATGGTGGTATTGTATCGTTTGTGGAACACTTAAATAAAAACAAAAATTCCCTGCATAAAAAACCGATTTATTTCCAACGCGAAAAAGATGACGTGACTGTTGAGGTCGCGATGCAGTATAACGATAGTTATGCGGAAACAATTTTTACATTTGCCAACAATATTAATACTATTGAAGGCGGTACTCATTTGAGCGGGTTTAAATCCGCCTTAACTCGTGTGGCGAACCAGTATTGTAAAAATAAAAAGCTTCTTAAGGATTCAGACGCAAGCTTGTCAGGAGATGATATTCGGGAGGGCCTTACCGCGGTTATCAGCGTTAAGATATCTAATCCGCAATTTGAGGGCCAGACCAAAACCAAACTTGGTAATGCCGACGTTGAAGGTGTTATCGCTTCTATGGTTAATGATTCTTTGAGCAGTTATTTTGAAGAAAATCCGTCGGTTGCCAATAAAATTGTTGAAAAAGCCACAGTTGCCGCCCGGGCCAGGGAAGCGGCACGAAAGGCGCGTGATTTAACCAGGCGCAAGGGCGCCTTGGAGGTGTCGGGCCTGCCCGGCAAGTTGTCCGATTGTTCAGAGACAGACGCTTCAATGTGCGAAATCTATCTTGTAGAAGGAGACAGCGCCGGCGGCAGTGCCAGGCAAGGCCGTGACAGGCGCTTCCAGGCCATCCTGCCATTAAAAGGTAAGATATTAAACGTTGAAAAGGCCCGCCTGGACAAAGTCTTGTCAAACGAGGAAATCAGAACTATTATTACGGCCCTTGGTTGTGGCATCGGAGCTGAATTTAGCGCTGAAAAACTGCGTTACCATAAAATTATTCTTATGGCCGATGCCGACGTTGACGGTTCTCATATACGCACGCTGTTGCTTACATTGTTTTATAGGCAGATGCCGAGACTCCTTGAGGAAGGGAAAATTTACATAGCCCAGCCCCCATTGTATAAAGTTAAGCGCGGTAAACGCGAAGAATACATACAAACAGAAGCGGAGATGGATTCGCTCTTATTGGACATGGGGACCGATGATTTGGTATTGTCCAAACCAAAACCTAAACAAGAGCTGACCAGTAAACAGATGCGCGATTTATGCGCAATGCTGATACGGGTGGCGCAGATTAGCAAGGCTATTGAACGAAAAGGGGTTAAATTTATTCAATATTTAGCTATGGCGCAACCTAAAACCCAAAAACTACCTATTTTTAGGGTCAAAATGGAGGGCCAAACCCTTTTTGCTTATTCAGACGCCGAGTTAGCAAAAATTATAAAAGACTACGAGAAAGCGAGCGGTAAATCGCTTGAACTACATCACGACACAGATAAAGAAGCCCCCACATCTAAGGACATTGATGTGACTGAATTTTTTGAAGCAGAAACGCTTGCGCAAACCATAGCCAGTCTTGACAAGCTTGGGATTTCGCTGGTTGATGCTTATGAATCCAAGATAATAGATCTTGACAGTGTTCCAAAAAAGAAAAAACAGCAAGATGCCCCCATGCAACCTATATTGAATTTCCAAGCGGACGACCAGACGGTGCCGATTTACAGTCTTAAAGAATTAATAAGTGCGATTAAAGACCGGGCCAAGCATGGTATGGTTATGCAGCGCTACAAGGGCTTAGGCGAAATGAACCCCGGCCAGTTGTGGGAAACGACAATGGACCCGGCGAAAAGGACGCTATTATCTGTCACACTTGAAGACGCGGTCAAGGCAGACGAGATGTTCACCATACTTATGGGTGATGCCGTTGAGCCAAGGCGCGACTTTATTGAAAAACACGCCAGGGAAGTAACGAATTTGGACATTTAACAGCAGGATTTAAGAGGCGCGGCGCAAACGCGCCAATCGAAGGGTATTCAAATGTATACGCAGGGCGAAAAGATAACAAAGCGTTATGTTGAAGACGAGATAAAGGATTCTTATATTAATTACGCTATGAGCGTTATCGTGGGCCGCGCCTTACCGGACGCCAGGGACGGTTTGAAGCCTGTCCAACGCAGAATACTTTATGCTATGCATGGTCTGAATCTGCAAAGGTCCAAGCCTTATAAAAAAAGCGCGCGTATAGTGGGCGATTGCCTGGGCAGGTATCATCCTCACGGCGATGCTTCCGTATATGACGCGCTGGTGCGCATGGTCCAGAATTTTTCTTTGCGCTATCCGCTTGTGGATGGCCAGGGCAACTGGGGCTCTATTGACGGAGATCCCGCCGCGGCCATGCGATATACTGAAGCACGCATGGCATCTATAGCCGATGAATTGCTCGCCGACATAGACAAGGAAACGGTTAATTTTGTCCCAAATTTTGATGAATCGCTGACTGAGCCGGTTATCTTGCCGTCCGCTTTGCCGACACTGCTGGTTAACGGCTGTAGCGGAATAGCTGTCGGCATGGCGACGAATATGCCTCCGCATAATCTTAGCGAAACGGTAAACGCCCTGATCAAGGTAATTGATGAGCCGCAGGTTGATTTAAGCGGGCTTATGAAAATCATAAAAGGCCCTGATTTTCCTACGGGAGCTACCATCTGCGGCAGAAGCGGTATAAAAAGCGCTTATGAGACCGGCCGCGGTATTATTAAGTTGCACGCCAGGGCCCAAATAGAAGAACAAAAATCCGGCAAAAGCGCTATCATTGTGACAGAGTTGCCGTACCAGGTGAATAAAACAAACCTGATAGAATCCATCGCCAACCTTGTATCCGATAAGCGTATTGACGGTATATCGGACATACGCGATGAATCAGACAAGGAAGGCATCAGGATTGTGATAGAATTAAAGCGCGATTATCCCGCACAGGTGATATTGAACCAACTGTATAAACATACCCAGCTTGCTTCAACATTCGGTATTATTATGTTAGCCCTGGTGAATAACCAGCCGAGGGTTTTGAACCTGCGCCAGATGCTTGACCTTTATATTGAGCATCGCAAGGATATTATCAGGAGGAGGACAGACTTCTTATTGCGCAGGGCCCAGGACAGGGCTCATATACTTGAAGGATTAAAGATAGCGCTTGATCACATAGAAAAGATTATTAAAACAATCCGCTCTGCCAAAGACACCCACACCGCTAAACAGGCCCTTATAGACAATTTTGAATTAAGCCCCAGGCAGGCGCAGGCCATACTTGAAATGCAATTACAGCGCCTGACAGCTCTTGAGCGGGGCAAAATAGAAGCGGAGTATGTAGAACTACTGAAAAAAATACAGGAGTACGAAGCGATATTAGCCAGCGATACCAAGGTTCTCTCTATTATAAAAACCGAATTGTTGGAAATGCAAAAAAAGTATGGCGATGACAGGCGCACTGATATTGTCGCGGAGTTAGATGATCTCAAAATAGAAGATCTGATAGCTGATGAAGACGTGGTTATAACAATCAGCCACGGCGGCTACATCAAACGCTTACCGGTCAGCGCTTACCGGCGTCAAAAACGCGGAGGCAAGGGCGTGGTAGGCGCGGAATTAAAAGAAGAAGACTTTGCTGAACACCTGTTTATTGCTACCACGCATGAGTATATATTATTTTTTAGCAATATAGGCAAGGCCTATATGTTAAAGGTACACGAAATTCCGCAGTCGGGCAGAGCGTCTAAAGGCAAGGCGATTGTCAACGTTTTACAGCTCGCTCCCGGTGAATCTGTCAGCGCTTTTGTCCGCGTAAAAGATTTTAACAAGGGCGGTTATATTTTTATGGCCACAGAACATGGTGTGGTCAAAAAGACCGAACTCGCAGCGTATGCCAATACCCGTAAGGGCGGGATTATAGGTATAACGATTGAAAAAGGGGATCATTTGATTGAAGCGGCTTGCACGGAAGACAAAGACGACATCATATTAGCCACCAGAGACGGCAAGGCCATTAGGTTTAAATCCAGTTCTATAAGGAACATGGGCCGGTCTGCACAGGGCGTGCGCGGCATATCTCTGGAGGGTAAAGACATTGTTATCGGCATGGCGGTTGCGCGCGCGGGAGCGGCCCTTTTGACAATTTCAGAAAAAGGTTTTGGCAAAAGGACGCCCCTTGGAGAATACAGGTTGCAAGCGCGCGGCGGGAAAGGTATTATCAATATCAAAACAACAGACAAGACCGGTCTTGCCGTGGTTGTGCGCGCGGTGACCGATAAAGATGAGGTCATGTTAATTACCGAAAGCGGAGCGATTGTAAGGACCCCCGTGCAGGGTATAAGGTTGAGCGGGCGCTCAACGCAGGGGGTGTGCGTTATATCACTAAAGGGCGGCAAGGACAAGGTGTCGGCCGTGGCCTCTGTGGTTGCCGAAGATGGTGAATAATTTACAAGACATGTGTGGCCCTATCGTCTAGCGGTTAGGACAACGGCTTTTCGAGCCGTTTACGCGGGTTCGAGTCCCGCTGGGGTCACCATATACTTTTATAGGGTTAAAAAATGAATAGACAATATAAGCGGGCGGGCATTATCGGGTTGGCTGTGTTTGTCGTTTTTGTTGTTATAGCATGGGTGATTGCCGGACGTTTTTCCGGACCAGGTCACAAAAATAACGCGGACCGGCCGCGGGCTTCCGTGACGGACCTTCCGCAGGCTGTTCCCACCGGAGCGCAAGACCCCTCCGGGGTTAAGCCCATGCCTATCCCGATAGTTATACCAGAGGGCGCTGGCCATATAGTTGAAAGCTATACGGCTGCTGGCGCGTCGGCCGGGACCGTAATCCACATACAGGACATACACACAAACTATGAGGCGCAGAAAAACTTAAGCAAAATTCTGGAATCGCTTATTAATGAAAACCAACTGAAGCTGATTATGGTGGAAGGCGGCTGGGGCAATGTTAATCTTTCATATCTGCGTTCCTACGCGGGTAGTGAACGCAGGCAGAGCGTTGCCGAAGACTATTTAAAAGAAGGCAAAATATCCGGCGAAGAATATTTAGACATAGTATCCGATTACGATATCAAGATTGAGGGCGCCGAAGACGAGAGCTTATACAGGGCCAATCTTGACACGTTTTTTGCCATAGATGCTTTCAGGCAGCAGGCGGCATCGGAACTTAATGCTCTTAAAAATGTCATTGAGAAGTTGAAGCAAAGCATCTATACGCCACAGCTTTCAGAGCTTGAGCGCGTAAAGTCCGATTATGACAATGAAAAGATATCTTTAGCTGAATATTATAAATATTTGCACGCTGCGGCGGCCAAGGAGAAGCGGGATCTTTCTTTATACCCTAATTTCTTGCGTTTTATGTCTGTGGTGGAGTCTGAATCAACCATCAAGTTTACATTAGCGGAAAAAGAGCGCACGGAACTTATTGAGCGGTTGTCTAAAATCCTGTCCAAGCAGGAATTGGCTGAGCTTGTTACAAAATCATTGGAGTTTAAGCTTAATAAACTTACCCCGGTCCAGTATCACGATTATCTTATGGATGTTGCCCGCCAGTCGGGCCTATCCTTGCAGGCATTCACAAACCTTGAAAAATATATCGTTTATATAAAAGCCCACGACAGTATTAATACAGCGGCCGTATTTGAAGAGGCCAATGCCGTTTTGCGCGCTGTTGAAACTGCCCGGATACATGAACCCCGCCAGCAGCGTTTGTATAGTATTGCCAGAAGTGCGCAGGTGTTAGACAACTTTTTGCATCTTAAGCTTGTGCCCGATGATTTTTCTTATTACAAGAATAACCGTAATGATTTTATTACGGCCGGCTGGATTGAGTTCCTGCAGCAACAGGCGCAACGCAGCAAGATAGACGTGGATACCATAAAAGCCGCGTATGTGCTTGACAAAAATCTGTCCACCCTTGTTAAGTTTTACGACTTGGCTAACGACAGAGACGACGCATTTATGCGCCATACATTGCGGCTCATGAAGGATGAGGAAGCTCCGGTTGCTGTCCTAATCGCCGGCGGTTTCCATACTCCGAATATAAAACAAAAATTTAAAGAACACTCTTTATCTTATATTGTGGTCGCGCCGTATACAAGTCAGCAGACGGACATGGAGCAGTATAGGTATATATTGCGCTATAAATCCGGGAAAGAAGAATAATCGGTGACTGAATATTATCCCTGTCCTGGCCCCGAAAATCTTATTTGTAATTACCTCAAACGGCAAAGGTTTATCTGATACATTAAATTTATGTGCGGCATAGTAGGTTATATAGGCAGGCGTCCGGCTCAACCGTTTTTGCTCAACGGGCTTAAGAAGCTTGAATACCGCGGTTATGACTCGGCGGGGATGGCCGTGATGCATGATGGCAAGATTATTGCGCGCAAACAAAGAGGCAGGGTGTCCCGGTTGGAGGCATTGCTTGCGGCAAGGCCATTGGCGGGGAGCACCGGCATAAGCCATTCAAGGTGGGCTACGCATGGCATCCCCAGCCATGCCAACGCTCATCCGCACTTAGACTGTTTGGGAAATATAGCAGTAGTCCACAATGGCATAATTGAAAACTATGAAGACCTGAAAACCGCTCTTGCCGCTGAAGGCCACCGATTTCTTTCCGATACGGACACGGAAGTCATACCCCACCTGATTGAGAAATTCTATAAAGGCGATTTTGCCGCCGCGGTCCGAGCGGCTTTAGGGCAGTTGAAAGGCTCTTTCGCGCTCGGCATTATTTCAAATTATACTCCCGGAGTCTTGTTCGCGGCAAGGCGCGGCAGCCCGCTTGTGGTGGGCATTGGCAAGGAAGAAAATTATGTGGCAAGCGATATACCCGCGCTTTTAGAATATACGAGTGATGTGATATATATAGAGGATAATGAGCTTGCCGTTATTTCCAAAGATAGTATTTGTATTACGGATTTCAAAGGGAGAAGAATCAAAAAGACCCAGACGCGCGTTGCCTGGGACATTAAGCAGGCGCAAAAAGGCGGCTATCAGCACTTTATGCTAAAAGAGATTCATGAGCAGCCTGCCGTGATAAGCAATATTTTGCAACACAGGCTCCGCGGAAGCGGAGTTTTTTTTAAAGAGCTTACCTTGCCGGAACGGTATATAAAAAGCGTTAAAAAGATATGTATTGTCGCGTGCGGGACGGCATATCATGCCGGCCTTGTGGGTAAGTATATTTTAGAGCGCTTGACAGGAATACCCGTGGAGGTTGATGTATCAAGCGAATTCCGTTACAGAAATCCCATATTGGGCAAAAACACGCTGGTTGTAGCGATAAGCCAGTCGGGCGAAACTGCCGATACGCTGGCAGGCATCAGGCAGGCCCGAAAGCAATCCGCCAAGGTGCTTTCAATAGTCAATGTAGTAGGCGCTACCATGACAAGGGAATCGGACAGCGTTATTTATACCCACGCGGGCCCTGAAATAGGAGTGGCTTCAACAAAAGCATATACGGCGCAGTTATGCGTTCTGTATCTTTTTGGCATTTATGCCGGCACGATTTCCGGCGCTTTGGCCAGGCAGGCCACGGCCAAAATGATTGATGAAATTCGGCGCCTACCCCGCTGTATGGGCGATATTTTACGTGACACTAGAGCCATAAAAAATGTATGCAAGAAGCACAAAGACAAGAATTGTTTCTTGTATTTAGGCAGAAACCTGAATTATCCCAACGCGCTTGAGGGGGCGCTGAAACTCAAGGAGATATCCTATGTGCACGCGGAAGGCTACAGCGCGGGCGAAATGAAGCATGGGCCCATCGCGTTGATTGACAAAACTATGCCGGTTGTTTGCATTGTGCCAAAATCCGCTACCTATGACAAGATGGTTTCTAATATACAGGAAATAAAGGCGCGTAAGGGTATTGTTATCAGTATCGCTACTGAAGCAGACCCCCACATAGGCAGGTATTCGGATCATACCATATATATACCTGGTACTAACGAATTATTTTCCCCCATGCTTACGGTACTGCCTTTACAGCTTTTGGCCTATTATATCGCGCTTGCTAACGGTCGCGACGTGGACCGGCCGCGCAATCTGGCTAAATCCGTAACGGTGGAATAATTTTATGGGCGCGATTTTTTAACACTGGAGCGGGTATGGGTTTTGGTAAATTATTTATCGTCTCAACTCCAATAGGCCATTTGGCGGACATGACATATCGCGCTGTTGAAACGCTTAAATCTGTTGCTGTGATAGCGTGCGAAGACACGCGGCATACCGGTATCTTGCTGTCGCATTACGGTATTGATAAACCGTTGACCAGTTATTTTGAACACAACAAACACTTCAAATCCAGGGGCATAATAAACAGGCTCACGCGCGGTGAAGATGTTGCCTTGGTAAGCGACGCGGGCACGCCCGGTATCAGCGACCCTGGCTACAGGGTGATTCATGATGCCATTGACGCGGGTATTGAGGTTGTGCCTGTTCCCGGTGCCAGCGCGGCGGCCGCGGCATTATCGGTTTCGGGACTGCCCACCGATCGGTTTGTGTTTGAGGGGTTTTTGCCTCCGAAAACAGCGGCACGGACAAAACGCCTTGCTGAATTAACGCAGGAAACACGCACAATAATACTTTATGAATCGCCTCACCGGCTGTGCCGGGCTCTGCGGGACATCCAAGCTGTTTTTGGCGATATATTTATGGTATGCGCGAGAGAACTTACAAAAAAATTCCAGGAAATCCGCAGGCAGAAGGTATCGGCGCTTATCGCGCATTTTGAAGAAACGCCTGCACGAGGGGAATTTGTTTTGTTGTTTAACTTAAGAACGCAAAGGGAGTTATCGCCGTGAGCATACATCCAACAGCAATAGTTTCAAAGAACAGCGAGATTGATAAAAGCGCCGACATAGGCCCCTATGCGGTGGTAGAGGACGACGTTATTATAGGCCCCAACTGCAAACTGCATGCCGGAGCTTATGTGTTAAAAGGCTCCAGGCTCGGCGCCGGTTGCATTGTGCACACAGGCGCTTGCCTTGGCGGTGAGCCGCAGGATATAGCTTTTAAAGGAACCAAGTCATATGTTATCATCGGCGCTCATAATGTTTTTAGAGAGCACGTTACTGTGCATCGCGGCACAGAAGATGGTTCGTCAACCGTTATTGGTGACAATAATTATTTTATGTGCTTATCACATATTGCCCATAACTGCAAGATTGGCAATAAAGTGATTATATGTAATAACAGCCTTCTGGCGGGCCATGTGGAGGTGGAAGACATGGCGTTTGTCTCTGCCAACTGTCTTATTCATCAGTTTGTCAGGATTGGGAAACTATCTATTATAGGCGGCGGGGTCAGGCTAAATAAAGATTTCCCCCCCTACATGAGCACAGGCGATGACAATGTGGTTACGGCGTATAATATTATAGGCCTAAGGCGTGCCGGCATAAGCCCTGTTATCCGCGACAAAATAAAGCAAGCTTATAAAATCCTATACCGGCAAGGCCTTAATATGGGCAATGCTTTAAGCAAGCTGGAATCCGCGCTGGCCGGAGAGGAAATAAAGCATTTGGCCGATTTTATAAAAGAGTCTAAAAGGGGCGTGTGTGCCGCGCACTCTAATCGCGATAAGCACTAATGTCTTTTGCCTGCCGCGCCGGTTTTTGCGGTCATAATGTAATGTATTTGCATGTTCCGATCAGGCCAATATGTATTCGGTCTTGACATGCGCCTCTTATGGTGATAAAATATTAACAATATAAACCTTTTAATCAGGCTCCGCGAGGCCGGAAAGGGGCGTAAATGGTAAAATTAGACGTATCCCGCATTAAATATGCGGGTATTTTTTTATCAGCCCTTTTTTGTGAAATATATGAAAAATAATAATACCAAAATACAGGTTATGGATGCCCAGGCCGTTGATAATGCCCTAAAGCGAATGGCACATGAAATTGTTGAGCGCAATCAGGATGCCAGCGCGATAGCGATAGTGGGCATACGTACCCGGGGCGAATATCTCGCCGAGCGCTTGTCCTTGGCTCTGGAACGGATAACCGGCAATACACTGACCCGTGGTGTACTTGATATAACGCTTTACCGCGATGATTTAATGATTTCCGATTCCCAGCCCGTTGTGCGCGAAACAGACCTAAGCTTTGACGTGTCAACCAAGCATATAGTGCTTGTTGACGATGTCCTGTATACCGGCCGTACTATACGAGCGGCATTGGATGCTTTTATTGATTTTGGCAGGCCCAAATCAATACAGTTGGCTATTTTGGTGGACCGCGGGCACAGAGAATTGCCTATCAGAGCGGATTATGTCGGCAAGAACATACCCACATCCGCGACCCAGGTGGTCAGGGTAAAATTAAAAGAGAAAGATGGCGTTGATGAGGTGTGCGTTTTTGATGGAGACTTAGCGTGATGAGCAGGTGGGGCCAAAAAGATCTTTTAGGGCTGGAGTATCTGACAGGGGAACAGATAGAGCATATCCTGCTGACCGCAGATTCATTCAAAGAAGTTTCCACAAGAGGCGTAAAAAAAGTCCCGGCCTTGCGCGGTAAAACAGTGGTGAATTTGTTTTATGAGCCGTCTACGCGCACAAGGATATCCTTTGAAATAGCGGCAAAACGCCTTTCCGCCGATGTAATCAACATTGAAACAGAGACATCAAGCATACGCAAGGGCGAGACCCTGATTGACACGGGCTTAAACATACAGGCGTTGAAGGCTGATATTATTGTGGTGCGGCATAACGCGTCCGGCGCCGCGGCAATGCTGGCCCGGCGGGTTGATATAAGCGTGATTAATGCCGGGGACGGTTGGCATGAACACCCGACACAGGCCCTGCTGGATATTTTCACGATTAGGCAGCGTTTGGGCCGCATACAAGGGCTTAACATAAGTATTGTCGGCGACATAGCGCATTCGCGGGTGGCCAGGTCAAACATATGGGGCTTGACAAAGCTTGGCGCTCGGGTTACCGTATGCGCGCCGAAGATGCTTATCCCCCCTGGGATTGAAAAAATGGGGGTAAGGATTACGGATAAAATAGACAATGCTATACAGGAAGCGGACGCAATCAATGTCCTGCGCATGCAGTTTGAGCGCGATAAAACAACGGCGTTTCCAAAACAGCTTGAGTATTTCAAGAATTTTGCAGTTACCGAGGAGCGGCTTAAACGGGCGAAGAAGGATATTATCGTCATGCACCCCGGCCCTATTAATAGAGGTATAGAGATATCAAGCGAAGTTGCTGACGGGTGCCGTTCGGTGATATTGGAACAGGTCACAAACGGGATAGCGGTTCGTATGGCGGTCCTGTTTTTGGCCTGGCAAGGCAGGCGGGGATTATGAGTATTATCATCAAACAGGGGCTCGTGGTAGATCCTTCTCAAGGATTGCGCGCGATAAAAGATGTATTAATAGAAAACGGTAAAATCGTTCGGATTGCGGATTGTATAATACCCGGCACATCGCAGGCGATAAACGCGAAAGGGCTTGTGGTTATGCCCGGACTGGTTGATATGCACGCGCACCTGCGCGAACCGGGCCGCGAAGACAAGGAAACCATAGAAACAGCCACCATGGCCGCGCTTGCCGGCGGCATTACATCCGTTCTTGCCATGCCCAATACCACTCCATGCATTGATTCCGCGCAGGCGGCGGGGCTTTTACAAAAGCGTATTCAAAAGTCAGCCAAGGCCAATGTGTTTGTCGCCGGAGCTCTAACCAAGAACAGAAAAGGCCACGCCTTGACGGATATTGAGGGGCTTTGCAATAAATCCGTATTGGCATTTACTGATGACGGTTCGTCTGTTGACGATGAAAAACTCCTTTCAAGCGCCTTTGATATATGCCGGAAAACAGGTGTTCTTATAGTATGCCACTGTGAAGATACCGCGCTTTCCGCCGGAGGTACGGTAAACAGGGGTTTTATTTCAACCAGCATGGGTCTGCGCGGGATTTCCAAGGAATCGGAATACAAAAGGGTTGAACGCGATATAAACATTGCTGAATCAGCGCAGGCTAGAATACACATTGCCCACGTAAGTTGTGCCGAAAGCGTGGACGTAATACGCCAGGCGAAAGCAAAAGGTGTTAAGGTTACGGCCGAAACGTGTCCTCATTATCTTATGCTTTGCGAGGACGATGTAAGGGGTTTTGATACCAACAAGAAGATGAATCCTCCGTTAAGAAGCTGCGACGATCGTAACTCCTTGAAGCGGGCGGTAATAGATGGCGTTATAGATATTGTCTCCACGGATCACGCCCCGCACACCGAGAATGAAAAAGACATAGAGTTTGAGCGGGCCGCTTTTGGCGTGATTGGGCTTGAGACCATGCTGCCGGTAACACTTACCGCTTTATACGGCAATGACAGCACCGATTTGACAAAGATTGCCCAGATATGCTCAACAGGACCAGCGCGCATTCTCGGCCTGAAAAAGGGCACTCTTTCCGCCGGCAGCGACGCAGACGTGGTAATATTTGACCCGGAGCGCGAATGGATGGTTGAAAAACGCGGCATTGTTTCCAAGTCAAAAAATTCCGCCTTTTTAGGAATGCGCTTAAAAGGTAAAGTTATTTTTACAATATTAAACGGTGCGGTTGCGTACCAGGCTTAAGAATTTATGGGGCAATTTATAGCGGATTTTCATATACATTCACGATATAGCCGGGCAACAAGCCCTGATATGGGTGTGAAAAACATAACCGCATGGGCCGCGACAAAGGGAATAGCGGTTGTCGGGACAGGGGATTTTACCCATCCCTTATGGCGTAAGGAGCTTAAAAAAAACTTGGGCCGGCATACAAACGGTTTATATGAATACGATAAAGTTAAATTCATATTAACCGCCGAAATAAGCAATATCTATAAAAAGAATGGCAAGGGCAGACGCGTGCATACCATTTTGTTTGTACCCGACTTTAAAACAGCCGACCGTGTAAGCAAAGAACTTGAAAAGCGCGGCAATATCTCTTCGGATGGCAGACCGATATTTGGCTTTGACGCCAAGGACTTGGTAAAGATCGCCCTTGACGCTTCGCCGCAGGCCATGATTGTGCCGGCGCACGTATGGACCCCGTGGTTCAGCGTGCTTGGGTCCATGTCGGGTTTTGATTCAATAGAAGAGTGTTTTGAAGAACAGTCGGAAAATATTTATGCCCTGGAAACAGGATTAAGCGCCTCCCCTGATATGTGCTGGCGGGTGAGCTCGCTTGATAAATATAGCCTTATTTCAAATTCAGATTCTCATTCGCCAGGTAAGATAGGAAGAGAGGCCAATGTGTTTGATACCGGGCTTGGATATGAGCATATACTATCCGCCTTAAAAGAAAAAGACAGCAAACGCTTTCTGTACACGATAGAATTTTTTCCCCAGGAAGGCAAATATCATTATGACGGCCACCGCTCGTGCGGGGTTTGTTATAGCCCCAGCCAGACCAGGATGTGCGCCGGCATATGCCCTGTCTGCGGGAAAAAATTGACTATAGGCGTAATGAGCAGGGTTGAAGCGTTGTCGGACAGACCCGAGAATTTTATGCCCAAGGATGCGATACCTTTCAGGCGCCTTGTTCCTTTGCTTGAATTGATCGCGGCAACTCAAAAAAAGGGTATTTGCTCAAAAACAGTTATAAGTGAGTATAAGGCTGCTATAAATTTTTTTGGTTCTGAATTCAACGCCTTGCTTTTTGCCGATAGCAGTGTTCTTTACAAGGGCCTGTCGTGCAAAACGGCGGATGCCGTGTTGAATGTA
Organism: Candidatus Omnitrophota bacterium; assembly: GCA_028716165.1. Taxonomy (NCBI): domain Bacteria; kingdom Pseudomonadati; phylum Candidatus Omnitrophota; species Candidatus Omnitrophota bacterium. Next base: position 4,616 of record JAQUQI010000010.1, on the reverse strand, counting down.
AGGCAAGGTAACGTGGGCGTAAGGGCGGGCTATGATGGTGTTTATGGGACTATTGATTTAAATCCCGCATCTGTTAAACGCACGGATTATGCTTGCGGAGGAAATCATGCAAAAGTTGCAGACTAAGGCTGAAATTCTGATAAACAAAGAAATAGCCCCGGGGCATTTTAAAATGGCACTTTGCATTGAAGGGTTTGCCGGCAAAGCCAGGCCCGGCCAGTTTTTGCATATAAGAGCCGGCGCGGGATACGAGCCCCTTTTGAGGAGGCCTATAAGTGTGCATCGTATAAGTGATCGGCAGGATATCGTTGAGCTTTTGTACAAAGTAAATGGTAAAGGTACACAGCTTATGTCGCGCCGCTCAAAAGGTACTTTTCTTGATGTTATAGGTCCGCTGGGCAATGGTTTCAAAGTGCCCAAGGGCCAGTCAAATTTTGTTCTTATAGCGGGGGGTATGGGAGTGGCGCCTTTGGTAGCTCTGGCCGACCGACTGGCTACATATAGAAAAAAAGCCATAACCGTAATTATAGGCGCTAAAGACGCCGCCTCTGTCGTGTGCGTTAAAGAATTCCAGGAAATAGGTGCTAAGGTCATTGTTGTCACTGAAGACGGGTCACGGGGAGACCGCGGTTTAGCAACCGCCATGCTGGAAAAGATAATAGGAGATTTTGACATACGCAAGGCATCGTTACGGGCCGGGCCCCGTTCCGTCTCGGATGTGACCATAGGCGATTATGCGCCGGAAGTAGGCCTGTATGCCTGCGGCCCAATGGGCATGCTTGCCTCTGTAGCAAAAATAGTCAAGCCGTACAAAATAAAAACGCAGGGGTCTTTTGAAGAGCGTATGGGTTGCGGCGTCGGCGCTTGCTTTGGTTGTGCCATAAAAACACAACGCGGCTATGAACGTGTATGCAAAGAAGGTCCGGTGTTTGATCTGGCGGATATAGTCTGGGATTAGCTTATGAAAAAGATAAATACGAATAATGCCTTGGAAATAGATATAGGAGGCCTCAAATTAGCCAATCCGGTTATGACAGCTTCCGGCACCTTTGGTTATACCCAGGAATGCAGAGAGCTTATAAGTGTCTCTGAATTAGGCGCTGTTATTACCAAATCCATAACCCTGCAGCCCAGCCCGGGTAACCGGCCTCCGCGTTTGTGGGAAACGACGGCAGGCCTGTTGAATGCGATAGGAATACAAAATGAAGGCCTTGATGATTTTGTCCACAGCAAACTCCCTCTTCTTAAATCAGCCGGCACGCGAATTGTAGCAAGCATTGCGGGCGTTTGCCGGCAGGATTATGAGGCTCTTGCCAAGGCGCTTGATGCTACGGACGTTGATGCTATAGAAGTGAACATATCCTGTCCGAACATAGAGCATAAAAGTCCGACTACGTTGTTTGCCCAGGATCCTTACACCACATCATGCATTATCAGGTCGGTAAAAAAACAGACGGACAAACCTGTTATCGCTAAGCTTTCGCCAAACGTTACCGATATCGGACTTATCGCGCGCGCTGCTGAAAAAGCAGGGGCTGACGCGGTCTCAATGATCAATACCCTGATTGGTATGGACGTTGATATCGCGCGCGGGAAACCCCGTTTGGGTAATATAACAGGAGGTTTGAGCGGGCCTGCGATAAAACCGGTTGCCCTTGCAATGGTATGGCAGGCCTATCATCGTGTTAAGATACCCATTATCGGCATAGGCGGTATTATGAGCACTGAAGATGCCATAGCATTTTTTTTATGCGGAGCATCAGCCGTGCAGATAGGCACGGCAAATTTTGTTGACCCCGCCGCTGCCAGCAACATCATCAGAGGGCTAAGGCTCTATTTGAAAAACCGTGGCATGAAAAATATCAGGGAACTTATAGGACAACTTAAGGTATGAAGGTGCCAAACAGCAAAGGTAAAGGCGCAAAGGGCGCGGACAAAACACAACTTATCGTCGCTTTAGATGTTGATACCCTGGCCCAGGCGCGGAGATTGGTTGACATGCTGTATCCGGATGTGTCAATATTTAAAGTAGGCAGTCAGCTTTTTACCGGATCAGGCCGCGACTCTGTTGCCATGGTCCGCAAAAAAGGCGCCGATGTTTTTTTGGATTTAAAATTTCATGATATACCCAATACTGTGGCGGGCGCCGTGCGGCAGGCCTGTTCCATGGGCGTCCTGATAACTAACGTGCATGCTTTGGGCGGCAGGGCTATGATGGAGGCGGCTTTTCAGGCAAGAGGACGGCAAAAAAAACCCTTATTATTAGCCGTTACCATGCTTACAAGCATGGACAGGGGAGAATTGGAAAACGTCGGTATTGCTCGCGCGCCCAGGTCGCAAATTAAAAAACTTGCTTTATTAGCTAAAGACTGCGGCATGGACGGAGTCGTTTGCTCCGGGCGGGAAATAGATGTAATACGCCAGGCGTGCGGTAAAGATTTTATTGTACTTACTCCCGGCATACGGCCCCCATACTGGGTTTCTGACCAGGACCAAAAGAGGGTTGTTACGCCGCACCAGGCATCTAATAAAGGCGCTGATTACATAGTTGTCGGAAGGCCTATCGCCAAATCTAAAAATCCTTTAAAATCCGCAAGAGATATATTATCGGATTTGGCTTAATCCGATTTCATTCCACCGTACCGTAACCACGATTGGTCTTGACAAAAAACTACCAAGGGTTTATGCTATAGGGCAAAAAAGGTTTACGGCTTATGCGAGAGTCTGTTTTTCAGCAAATGCTTAGCGCAACAGGGGCTTTCTTGTCCGGCCATTTTTTATTATCAAGCGGTTTGCATAGCGGCGGTTACCTGCAATGCGCCCTGTTTTTGAGCAGGCCCGAATACGCGGCAGCTATGTGCCGGGACATAGCGGTAAAACTGAAAAAGATGAAAGCCGATATCGTCATCGGCCCTGCATATGGCGGTATTCTTGTGGCTTATGAATTGGCCCGGGCTCTTCACGCAAGGGCGATGTTCGCGGAAAGAAAAGATTCGGTAATGCAGCTTCGCCGGGGTTTTACTATAAAAAAAGGCGAGCGTGTGCTGATAGCGGAAGACGTTATTACCACAGGCAGATCGGTTAAAGAAGTCATGGTAGCGATCAGGCCGTATTCTCCTCGTATAATCGGGGTTGTTTCGTTGATAAACCGCAGCGCAAAGAATAAACCGTTTGGCCGTATCCCGTTTTACAGCGTTAAAACGCTGAACATCAAAACATATACTGCGGATAAATGTCCTTTATGCAAGGCAAATGTTCCTATTGCTAAGCCGGGCTCTCGCCAGATGCCCCGATAAGGCAATATTAAAAAAGGCCCGCCTTTTAAAAATGCTTAAAACAAAAGAGGTTTGAGATGGAAACGGATTTAAAATACCTGATAGAAAAGATCAAACAGGATGGTATTGACCGGGCCCTTGCGGAGTCTGCCAGGATAACGGATGCGGCGAAAACACAAGCCGATGAGATCCTTGGCCAAGCGGCAAAAAAAAGCGAGGAAATTATAGCAAGCGCCAAAAAGGAAGCGGAGAATTTCAGGCGGTCATCGGAGACGGCCTTAAAGCAGGCGGCAAGAGACGCTCTTCTGATGCTGCGCGTAAGGGTTAGCGAATTTTTTGCCCGTGTCGTAAAAAATCAGGTGGTCCAGGAGCTTAAGCCCGACAGCTTAAAAGACATTATCCTGAAGGCGGTTGAACACTCCATTAAGCAGGGTATTACGGATATAGAAGTTGTGTTGAATGAAAACGACAAAAAGGCCCTTGAGAAGGTATTGTTTGAGGCGTTAAGAAAAGAGGCGCGAGCAAAGCTGTCTCTACAGGAAAAACCCGGCATAGACGGCGGATTCCGCATAGGAGCAAAAGGCATGGGTTCTTATGTTGATTTTACCGATCAGGCGATTGCCGAAGGCTTCAGGCGCTATCTTAATCCTAAGCTTGTTGACGCGCTTGATATTGATTTAGGATTAAAACAAAATACGCCCAATGGCAAATAAATATTATTATCTTATCGCGTCATTGCCTGCCTTGAGGCTCACCCAGCAGGGCCCCGTGGATAGACAGGGATTTTTATCAGAGTGTCGTAAGTGGTTAAGCGATGGCGACATAAAAAGGATAGAAGGCGCCGCCCTGGGCAATGCCGCGGGTTCCGACGGCACGCCGGTTTTAAGGGCGTGGAGGGAATTTGACAAAAACCTGCGTTCTGAATTAGCCGAGGCGCGTATTTTAGCTAAAAGCAATAGGCGTGACAGGCCGGCCTTGTCTATAAAAGGTATCTGGGAGCAGCCCGATCCCCTCCTTATAGAGCAGGCATTTGAGAGGTTTAGGTGGGAATATTTAGACAGCCTGGAAGCAGGGAATTTTTTTGATATTAATTTTTTAATATTGTATTATATAAAGTTGCAAATAATAGAAAGACTAAGCCATTTTAATAAAGAAATCGGAGAAGGGGTATTCCAGGATATGTGCGAGGTAAAATATGAGTAAGCGTATTGGCAATATAACAGCGGTCACCGGTAATATGATTCAGGTCCGCTTCACCGGCGATATTTCACAAAATGAAGTAGGTTATGTCTTGAGACGGGATAGCAGGCTTAAGGCCGAGGTAATCAAGATAGAGGGCGA
>JAQUQI010000009.1:49349-58344 GCA_028716165.1 Candidatus Omnitrophota bacterium | reverse complement strand
CATGGCCTCCGCCTATGCCGGCAAATCTCTGCCTGCCGACCGCGTCTATTTCATCCATAAATATAATGGCGCCTTTGCCTTCTGTTTTCGCGGATTTCTTCGCCTGCTCAAACAAATCGCGCACCCTCGCGGCGCCTACCCCGACAAACATCTCCACAAAATCCGAACCGCTTATGCTGAAAAAGGGCACGCCCGCTTCTCCGGAAACGGCCTTGGCAAGCAATGTCTTGCCGCAGCCCGGAGGCCCCATCAATAAAACACCCTTGGGCATCTTGCCGCCTAACCTCTGAAATTTCTTAGGGTCTTTTAAAAATTCAATAACCTCCTGCAATTCCTCTTTTGCTTCGTCAACCCCGGCGACATTCTTGAATGTTATCCTGCCTTTGTCTCCGGATATTAACCGCGCGCGGCTTTTGCCAAAAGACCATATCCTGTTAGCGGCGCCTCCCGCGCCGGAACCGCGATAGAAAAAAAACCACAGCAGGCCAAAAAATAACAATGTCGGCCCCAAAGCGTAAAACAGGTTGGAAAGAAATGTTTTTGAAGACTTTACCGTGACATCGGCAACATTGTTCCTTATCGTCTTGATTATGTCGGAATCGTTAACCGGTATATTTACCGTAAACTTTCTTCCGTCAGAAAATACGCCTTCTATTTTATCTTCAATAATTACTATCTTGGTTATGCGCTGGGTAGAGGGATTATCTTCCAGTAACCTGTATAACTGGCTGTAGGCAACAGCCCTTGGCAGATTGGAAATACCATCCATTGACTGCGAACTAAGCCTGTAAAACATAATAAAAAGCAAAATAGTGATTATCCAGAATACAAGGCCGGAAGGCCTGTTTGATGGGGGTTTTATTTTCGGTAATCTGCCATGCTTTAATAACCTGCGCGCGTTTTTGTTCCCAATACCGTTTGCCATTATAATCCTCTTATTGTATAATTCAGTTAGGCTGTTATAATAACAAATAATGCTTATCTTGTCAATAATTCCAGCCTTACGATGTCCGAAGACGTACTTTTTACACGGCACCTGTCTGATATTCTTATTCCGGGAATGCACAGGATATCTCCCGCAGATGAGGCAAGGACCGGGATATGAGAGCGCCTAAGGCGGGGTATCTTATCGTCAATAAATAAATCTGAAACTTTTTTATACCCGCTCATGCCCAGAGGCCTTATCCTGTCTCCATGCCTGCGGCAACGCAGTACAAGGGGCATGTCTGAATTCTTAATAGAAATATACTCTACAAATCTTGGTTTTTTCACCAGATCAGGCATACGCCTAACCCGCCTGATATTAAACCGGCGGCTTCCAAAATACGCCGTAAAAGGTATCTTGGCAATCATCAAATCCTGTTGGCGCGCTTCGTTTTTTTGCCGTCCGCGGACTGCTATCCTCAACCGCCTGCCGGCTTTCTCAACAATAATATTATTGGGCAGATTGACAACAGCATTATCGCGCCTGGCCTGGATTAGAGATTCTATCTCTTTCCAGTGCCTGTATTCTATATTATCAAGACTGCCGCGCAAACAGCCAATCGCCTGTCTTATCAAACCTCTCTTAACCGAAGTATACTGCTTACCGATATCGGCGAGAAGAAACACTATGCCTCCATCCGCTTTTATACGCGCGAGCCTCTTGAACTTATTTTTGTAAACAAAATCCAGATATTCATAATCTCTACGCGCAAGTTCAGCGGTATTCAGCAGGCAATCTTTAATATCAGGGTTATAGTCTCTCTGCAATAAAGGCAAAAGGCTTAATCTTATCCTGTTGCGAAAAAATTTTGGCTCTCTGTTGGAGCTGTCTATCCTGGGCCTTATATTTTTAGAAGCAAGATATAACTGAATTTCCCTGCGTGAAACATCAATCAACGGCCTGATAACGGTTATTTTGCTGACAACATTTTTAACCGGTATACCGCTTAACCCTCTTAAACCCGCCCCCCTTATTATCCGCATAAGCACGGTTTCCGATTGATCATCTTCCGTGTGGGCGGTAGCAATGACTTCTATGCCGTGTTCTTCGCCTAACCTTGAGAAAAAATCATATCTCTGCCGCCTGGCTGCGGATTCAAGGTTGAGTTTATGCAATCGTGAAAATTTTTTTGTATTCTGCCTGCATACTGCGACAGGTATGTTCAAAGACCTGCCTGCCGCCTCAACGTAAGCCTGGTCTCTATCGGATTCTGCGCCCCTCAAACAGTGGTTCATGTGCGCTATCAAAAGCCGCAGACCCATTTCCTTTGAAATAACGTCAAACGCATACAGCATAGCCATGGAATCCGGGCCGCCGGAAACACACAGTATCAGCCTGCCGCCTTGATGAATAAGGCCGTGTCTTGAAATTGTTTTGCGTATCTTATCAATCATTATAAATTATGAGCGGGAACGGGTATAAACAGACCGCGCGAACAAGGAAAATTAACAAAAAACGCTAAGGATTGGTAGCGGCGAGTGGGATCGAACCACTGACAACACGGGTATGAGCCGTGTGCTCTGACCATCTGAGCTACGCCGCCGCAATCAACATACGCCAAACGGAAGGATTATATCAAAAAATCTGTCTTATAACAAGGGCTAATTCCCGCATTACCAATACTGGCCCTTAAAAAACTTTTAGGCAAAGCCGGGCCGTGGGGTGCCTTAATTCCAAAGTCCGGTTTATGCTTGCGGTTACCTGTAATTGTTAAAAGACAAGGGTATTGGAAAATCCATGGCCTTGATATGGCCGATTACTGACTGGAGGTCGTCTTTTTTGGATGATGACACCCTCACCTTTTCACCCTCTATCTGACTTTGCACCTTCAGGCCGAGGTCTTTTATACGCCTTACTATCTCTTTGGCATTCTCTTTTGATATGCCGGTAGATATCTTCACCGTCTGCTTGACATTGTTTCCAAAAACAGATTCCGGGTTATTAAACACTATCGCTTTCGGGCAGATACCCCTTTTGATTGTCCTGGTAAGCAGGATATCACGTAAAGCCCGCAGTTTAAATTCATTTGAAGATACTAATATAATCTCTTTTTCGTCTCTTTTATACTCAATAGAAGAATTAGTGTTTTTGAAATCATACCTTGAAATTAATTCTTTCTTTGACTGCTCAACGGCATTATCCATCTCGTGCATATTGACCTCTGACACTATATCAAAGGAAAAGGTCTCTTTCGCCATGATATCCTCCCCTATAAAAAATACACCGAATCCGGCCTTTGATTTCGCCGGCTGTTTATACGTTAAATCTTATTTCTAAGATATCGCCATCTTCAACAATATAGTCCTTGCCTTTGAGATACGCCTTGCCGGCCTCTTTCGCTTTTATCTCGCTGCCCAGGCTTATCAGATCGTTATATTTTATCACCTCGGCCCTGATAAAACCGTTTTCCAGGTCTGTATGTATGGCCCCGGCCGCCTGCGGCGCATAACTGCCGAAAGGTATAGTCCATTGCCGCACTTCATCAGGGCCTACCGTAAAAAAGGATATCAGATCCAGCGCCTTTATGCACAGAGTGGTAAGGACATAAACAGCCGGACTGCTTATGCCAAGCGCTGACAGGTATTGAATTCTCTCCTGTTCCGACTCAAAAGACGCTATCTCCGATTCAACCTTGGCGCAAGCGCTCATTAAATAGATATCAGAACCCTCGTATCTTTTTTGCATATCGCGGCACAAGATATCACTGGACAATTCTTTCTCTGATATATTCAAAACTATCAACATCTTTTTCATGGTCAGGAAAGGGTAACTTGATATGATAGCCCTTTCTTCTTTTCCAAGGCCTAAAACCCGGATAGGCAGTCCCTTGTCAAGATGTTGTTTCAATTTTTCAAGCAGATCTTTTTCTTTTGCCGCTTTTTCGTCTTTGAGTTTCTTTAGGCCCTTTTCAATACGTTCCAGCCTCTTTTCTATAAAAAGCATATCATGAAGAAGTATCTCTGAATTGATATTGTCTATATCTCTCTGAGGGTCAACTGAACCGGCTACATGATAAACCGATTCGTCCTGAAAACATCTGACTACATGGCATATGGCATTTAATTCAGCTATATCCTTGAATATGCCGTCCTGTGAAAAAGAATCCTTTTCTATCTTAGGCAAAAGCTCTATATCAACCCTGGCTCTTACTTGTTTTTTAGGATTATACATGGAGACAAGCAGATCAAACCTTGGATCCTTTATCTCCGCAACCGCCTTGATCGGTTTGCCTGATATCAAATCTTTTTCGGCAAGCGGGTGATTGGTAAGCGCTTGAAAAAATGTTTTTTTTCCAGTCTGGGGCAAGCCTATAATACCTATCTTCACAACCTTAACCTCGCCTCTTAAGCGGCAACAAGCAGCCGCATTGCGGCATTATCCACAGAGAAATCGCCATTAAACGGACAGCGTCGCTCAAAACCCGCGCACTAAAGATAGTGTTTTAAAAAAATACAGCCTATTTATGCCTTGCTTCTTTTGCCTGCCGGGCCTCTTCAAGTATCTTTTCAGTAAGGTCATTCGGCGCCTTTATGTATTTTTCAAAATGCATGGAATAGACGGCGCGGCCGCTGCTGATGGTCCTCAACGATGAGGCATAACCAAACATTTCGGATAAAGGGGTTTCGGCAATAAGGATTTGCTGGTTTACCTTTGCCTCCATACCCATGATCTTACCTCTCCTGGAACATATATCGCCTGTGATATTTCCCATGTATTCCTGGGGCGTGGTCACCTCAACAGACATATAAGGCTCCAGAATAACCGGATCGGCTTTTAAAAACGCGTTTTTAAAACACTCTGCCGCGGCAAGTTTAAATGCCAGTTCAGAAGAATCCACTTCATGGTATGAACCGTCAACCAGAGTGACCTTTACATCAACGACAGGATGCCCGGCGTAAACGCCTCTCTGCATAATATCAATAATGCCTTTTTCCACAGCCGGAATATATTCTTTAGGGATACTGCCTCCTTTTATGGCATTGACAAACTCAAAACCCTTTCCGGATTCGGCAGGTTCTAAAATAATCTCAACATGGCCGTATTGGCCCCTGCCGCCCGTCTGCTTAACATGCTTATAGCTTTCCTGACAGGACCGCAAAATAGTTTCTCTGTATGCTACCTTTGGAGCGCCCACATCGGCTATAACATTAAACTCACGCTTTAACCTGTCAACTATTATATCAAGATGCAGTTCTCCCATACCCGATAATATAACCTCTCCAGTTTCCTGATCTGTCTTGACAGTAAACGTGGGGTCCTCTTCCGCCAGCCTCATAAGCCCCTTACCCAGTTTATCCTGATCGGATTGGGTATGGGGTTTAACGCTTAATGACATGACAGGCGACGGAAATTCAATGGCCTCCAGCAATATAGGATTATCTTCATCGCAAAGGGTATCGCCGGTAACGGTGTGGTCCAAGCCTATGGCAGCGGCGATATCACCGGCATATATGTCTTCACGCGGCTCCCTGTGGTTGGCATGCATCTGCAATATCCTTCCCACCCTCTCTTTCTTGCCTTTGGTGGCATTTAAGACATATGAACCTGCCTTGAGGCATCCGGAATAGACCCTGAAATATATCAGCTTGCCCATATGAGGGTCCGACTGCACCTTAAACGCCAAAGCAGAAAAAGGTTCATTGTCATCCGGTTTTCTTTCAAGTATTTTTTCAGAGTTATCAGGATCAGTGCCCGTGACAGGCTTCTCATCAAGCGGAGAAGGCAAATAATCATTAATGGCATACAAAAGCCTCTGTATACCTTTATTCTTGAACGCCGAACCACAGAGTATAGGGACTATTTTATTAGCAATAGTCCCTTTCCTGATGGCTGTCATCAGCTCATCATTGGTAATACTTTCCTCGTTTTCTATGTATTTCTCCATAAGATTGTCACAGACCTCGGCGGCGCGCTCTACCATAATATGCCTGTATTTTTTAGCCTGATCTACATATTCGGCAGGCACGCTTTCCACATCAAAATCCTGGCCCATGGATTCATCATCATATATATACGCCTTCATTGTTATAAGGTCTATAACACCTCTGAACGTGTCTTCAGCGCCGATAGGTATCTGCAATGGAAGCACGACCGCGCCTAAATCCTTTTCAATACTCTCTTTGACCGCGAAAAAATCCGCGCCTACACGGTCCATCTTATTGACAAAGGCTATCTTAGGAACATTATACTTATCCGACTGTCTCCACACTGTTTCAGATTGAGGCTCAACACCGCCTACGGCGCAAAATACCGCTACGGCTCCATCCAATACCCTTAGACTTCTTTCAACCTCAACCGTAAAATCAACGTGGCCCGGGGTATCTATAAGATTGATTCTATGGTCTTTCCAATAGCATGTGGTGGCCGCGGATGTGATGGTAATGCCTCTTTCCTGTTCCTGAACCATCCAATCCATCTGCGCTTTTCCGTCATGGACCTCTCCTATCTTGTGGGATTTTCCGGTATAAAAGAGTATGCGTTCGCTTAATGTCGTTTTCCCGGCGTCAATATGCGCCATGATACCGATATTTCTTACCTTATTCAAATCTATCAAACGTGCCATTTTCTCTCCTGTTTTAAATAAAAAACCTTCTCTTGGTCAACATAACACCAGAAGAAGGCCGTGTGTTATATAGATTAATTAGATAAATATGATATATGATTTTAAAAAATATGTCAATAATATCTTTTGCCGGGCCTGCGCGATCTGCCGATGCGGGACCGGATACCCCGCGCTCGGCATTCTGCCGCCATGAAACACTGTTTATTTTTGGAGCCTGATTTTGTGCTGATGAACAGCATCCCGTAATAAACGGCAATAAAGATCAAATCCCACAGCGGCAATATAACCATGTTGTTGGGTACCCAATATATTACCCGCGCCTCTTATCTGCAGGTCCTCCATCGCTATCTTAAAACCCGAACCAAGCTGGGTAAAACGCTCTATTGCCATAAGCCTGCGGCGTGAATCTGCCGGTATATCCCGCTTAGACACCAGGCACAGGCAAAAAGCCTTCACATTAAACCTGCCAACCCTGCCTCTTAGCTGATAGAGATCTGCCAGGCCGAATTTATCCGCGTTATTAATAATAATAGTATTCGCGTTAGGGATATCAATACCCGACTCTACTATTGTTGTAGATACCAAAACACCTATCCTGCCTTTTATAAAATCCAGCATCACGGCCTCAAGCTCTTTGGCCGACATCCTGCCATGCGCCAGGGCAACGCGCGTACTACTGCCGCAAAGGCCCTGTATTCTTTTTGCCATCTTATCAATACCATCTATCCTGTTATTGATAAAATACACCTGGCCTTTCCTTGATACTTCGTTTAATATAAATTTCTTCAGCAAGCTATCATCGTAGGCGGATACGATTGTCTTTATCGGCAGTCTGTCGGGCGGCGGGGTGTTTATAACGGACATGTCTCTGGCGCCGGTAAGAGACATGTAAAGAGTGCGCGGTATTGGAGTGGCCGTCATTGTAAGCACGTCAACAAGCAGTCTCAAGGTCTTAAACTTTTCTTTTGCCTTTACCCCAAAACGCTGTTCCTCGTCAATAACAACAAGGCCTAAGTCCTTAAAGATTATATCATCCGAAAGGAGCCTGTGGGTCCCTATCACGATATCTATGCTCGCGTCTTTAAGCCCGGCAAGCACGCGGGCTTGTTCACCCTTCGTGCGAAACCTTGAAAGCATCTGGATATTTACCGGATAATCCTTCATTCTTGTGCAAAATGTATTGTAATGCTGTTCGGCAAGTATCGTAGTCGGAACAAGAATAGCCACCTGTTTATTATCCATTACCGCCTTAAAAGACGCTCTTAAGGCCACTTCTGTTTTTCCATAACCGACATCGCCGCATAATAATCTATCCATAGGCTTTGACGCCTCCATATCAGCCTTTACCTCGGATGACGCCTTTGCCTGATCTATAGTGTCCTTATAAGGAAAAGACCCCTCTATTGTCTTCTGCCAATCCGTATCCTTTGAAAACAAAAACCCCTTAAGCTTCATGCGGCTTGCCTGCATATGAAGCAGTTCAAGAGCGTATGAAGAGGCTATCCTCCTGGTCTTATCCTTGGCCTTTTGCCATGCCTTTGAGCCAAGCCTGCTCAACCTTGGGGCATGTTTATAAAAACTTATGTATTTTTGTATTAAATTTATTTCACGCGCGGGGACATAGAGCTTATCTTTATCCGCGTATTCAATCAACATATAATCCCTGACATCCCCTGCCTGTTCTTTTACTTTTTTGAGGCCTCTGTATATACCTATACCGTGGTCTACGTGGACAACAATATCGCCGGGCATAATATCCACGAAATTATCAATAGGCATGGTCTCGCCAAAATCCGGCGGATTAACCCTTTGGGCTCGTGAATGGGTTAAAACAAAAGGGGGTATCATAATCATCTGATGCAAAGATGACATTTCCGATGAGATCAAGTTGAAGGAATATATAGCGTTTATTTTATTATCGCAAAATTCAACCCTTATAGGGCAATCGTAACCTATTGGGAATACGTCAACCACGCCTCCCCTGTGAGCAAAATCCCCTTCATGGGAAACAAAACCGGACGGGGCATAACCCAGCCCGGAAAGCTCCTCCATAAAAGCCTCTTTTGACTTGTCCTGTTCGCGGTATAATTTTATTGACCCGGTCTCATTGCGGGTATGAGGAGGGAATGTCTTCATTTTTATTATAAATCCATGCTTGTCTTAAAAAATTCACATTTATAAGTTAATGCCTGTTTACGGCAGCGTAGGCTTTATTGACACCTGGATTCTTCAGATACTCCCGTTGGTCGCATATACTGTATTGGCACCTGGATTCTTCAGATACTCCTGTTCGTCGTATCTTCAGGATGCATTCGCACTTATAAGTTATGCTCCCTTGCGGTCGCGTATACTGTATGGTGCTTAGATCCTTCTAATGCTCCCGTATGCTGTATTGACACCTGGATCCTTCAGATACTCCCGTTGGTCGTATCTTCAGGATACATTCG